>NZ_PQDH01000008.1 GCF_002964605.1 Vallitalea okinawensis | reverse complement strand
TAAACTCCTTGAAGAAGTATACATAAATGACATGAAAGGGAGACAGGATTTGAAAGTAAGCTAAAAGTATATTCTGAGAATTAATGTTGTGGAGTCTAGAGCTAAATGAGAAATTGCACAACTTGCCTTAACATGGTATAATAATACATAAATAACAAATATAGCATTTTACATAACTTCAATAGATGACCTGGCACTATATTAATTATGTGGTAAATTATGATTTGTGTATCAAACTAAATATACTTATTTTCCTAGAATATAACACTTGTCAATATAGATAAGTGTTATTTTACTTAGAGAGGAGTAGCCTATGGTAGAGAAATATATATAGCTTATAAAAGGAAAATGCAATGAAGTAAAAGCAATTCTCATAGAATCTGGAGTTTTAAATTAAGGAGATGATAAATTGAAACCAGTTCTAATTATTGATCCAGGTCATGGAGGAAGGGACTTTGGGGGTGGATCTAATATACATTGGAAAGAGAAGGATAAGGTGCTCAAAATCAGTTTATATCAATATGCCCGCTTTAAGCATCTTGGGGTACCTGTTAAATTAACAAGAGAATCTGATGTCTATTTAGATCCTAAAAAAAGGACAGGGATTGTAAGAAAGAGTGAAGCCAGGTACTGTTTATCAAATCACATAAATGCAGGCGGTGGACAAGGTGCTGAATTTATACATAGCATTTACTCAGATGGGGAACTTGAAGAAAGACTTAAAGAAGAACTAGAAAAGGCTGGGCAAAATATCCGCAGAGTGTTCACTAGAGTACTACCAAGTGATCCATCAAAAGATTATTATTATATGCACCGGGATACAGGAATAGTAAATACTACAATAGCTGAATATGGTTTTGCTGACAATGATAAAGATACAAGAAGATTACTTAATCATTGGCAAGAAGATGCAGAAGCTATTATCAAGAGTTATACAGAATTCTTAGGATTTACATATACTTTACCTGAAGATAAACCTAGTCATTGTTACGGGGATAGTTGGCTATGGGCTAAAGAAGATGGATTAGTCGATGGTACGAACTCTATAAGTCCAGCAACTAGAGAAATGGTTTCAAAAATATTGTATAGATCACAGAGAGGAGAATAGTATATGTTAGAATTTTTAAATAATTATGGGTTATATTTATTAATTGTTATTTGCTTAATAGGTTTAGTAGCTTATACATCTTGGTCAATTAAGGTTAGAGGTACTAAAGAAACCTTAGAAAATTTTAGAGAAGTAGCATTTAAATTTATGTTAGCAGCTGAGAAAAAATTTTCTAATGGTGACAAGAAATTTATCTATGTAGTAGAACGTTTATATGTTATACTGCCTGATCCAATAAAGGTAGTGTTTACTAAAGATGATATACAAAAGTGGGTGCAGACTTTATATGATGATTTTGTTATGGACTATTTAGATGATGGGCAATTAAATGATTCAAATGAAAAGCTACTAGGTTAATACCTAGTAGCAATTTTATTTACTTGCATTATCCACTTTTACCCAATCACTGTATTCCATTATAAAACGATATCCTAATGGAAAGATAACAACAGTAATCAAAGCACTAAAAATAAATTGGAATCCTAATGAGTAGTTTAATAACCCAAATAATCCTCTAATAGCTTTATTTTCTTATTAGTACTATCCAATTCAATATAACATCCTATTGGTGTTACCATTGGTCGATTATGACGACTATGAAAATCTGCAATAATTGGTAGATTCTCATTATTAAGTACTTCTAATAATAATTCATAAGGCTTTCTACCTGTTTTTTGATCATCATAAAATTCATGTTTTGACAATATAATTCCTGATATCTTATCAAAGATTCCATTAACTTTTAAGAAAGAGAAGTTTCTCTCTAAAGTAGAAGCATTTCCATCATCCTCAATGAAAAGTATATCCCCTTCCTTTATGTTAGGCATATACTTACTGCCCCAAAAACCTAATATAGTTTCCACGTTACCACCTATTAATCTACCTCTAACTTTCCCTTTAGTTATCGTCTTCCATTCATTATTTGATATTTCGTAAGGTATTGTCAGATCATTTACTAATAGATCCTCGAAATACCCATATATTTCATCAACTAATAAGGGGGATTCCCAAAATTCTTCAGCTACTGGTGGTCCATAAAAAGTGGGAATCCCTGTTTGTGCATATAGTCCCAATAATATTGCTGTAACATCTGAGTAACCAATTACGATCTTTGGGTTCTGAATAAAAGCTTCATAATCTATATATGGTAAAAGTGAATTGGAATTCATCCCTCCAATTGTTGCCATAATGCATTTAATATTAGGATTTCGTATTAGACTATTTAGCTCCTCTACTCTTTCTTTTATGGAACCTGAACGATAGTAATCTGATTTTCTAGTTAGATTTCCCTCAACTATTTTGTATCCCTTATTTTCTAGATATTTTTTCGCACTAACATATGTATTAAAATTATCGATCGGACATGAAGGTGAGAATATACCTATACTGTCTCCGTATCTTAACTTTTCTAACTTCTTCATATTTAACACTCCTTATTTTTTATTATTTGTTCTATATCATTCAAAAGTTAATGACCAAATAGGAATACTGGACTTATGACAACATGGTAGACACCGTAAGTTTAACTTTTTAAGCTGTCATAGCTAGTTCATGTACTGTTTGTTGGGGTTTTATAATTCAAAGCACTATGAACCCTATTTCGGTTATACTAGGATTCAATGTAGTCAAAGATGACTTTTCGTACTTCTTCAAAGCTATAGTATTTATAATGATTTCTTTTAAAAAATTCATTGACTGATCTTATAGCTAACTGAGTAAATTATATCACAATATAGATTAAAATGGAATTTATAGTACTGAAAAAGAATCTCAATCTAATATAAGGTTCTTCATTGCATCATTGCTTTATCTTATTAGATATATATTGAGTAAAATAGTCTCTATTAAGAAGAGCATAAAAGAATTATTATAGAGATTAATTATAACTATTCTAGATATTGAATGATGAACTTCAACTACTATACAATAAAATCATTCAAGATTACTTCTTGTACTATATCATAATAGAAAAAGTATGATGTGAAGAAAATAGACAAATGGGATGAGAGTACCATGAGTATAAAGAATTAGTAAGAGTTCTTTCATCGATGAGAGATATAAGAATAAGGGCTATATAGCAGATATCTACTTTATGTAAGTAGCTATAAAATATTTTTCTCGGCTCAGTGGAGTAATCAAACAAGGAAAACATGGAGGATTTGTAAAATGAATAACGTCTATTCAGAGTCAGAACAAATACAGGTGAATCCCAAGACTCTAATACATGTGCTAAGTGAAATGCTTGGAGTAAATGTTATCAATGCAACTTACCAAACCAAGCACCTACATGGCGGGACTTTGGGCGATGTGCGTCTTGTAACAGGAATAGCGGAAGTTGGTGACGGCGAGGAATTGCCGTATAATGTTGTTCTAAAGATACAAAAAAAATGGAATCGTTATGGCGATCCCGATTCATGGCGTAGAGAATATGATCTTTATGCATCGGATTTAGATGAAGTCTTTACTGATGCATTCCGTTGGCCTAAATGCTATCATGCGGAGATAAATAATGATAACACACAAATATGGATGGAATATGTTGAAGGTGTATCGGGTTTGGACATGACTGTCGAAATGTATGAACATGCAGCGGAAGAATTGGGACGTTTTCAAGGTAGGATATATGTAGAGAAGTATGTTGTGCTACAGAGCCTTTCCAATCTTAGTGAAGTGGATTTAGTAAAAAAAACCTATCTGCATTATAAAACATGGAAAGAGGTATACGACTACATCCGTTACGATAATTGCGAAATTCCTAAGCATATATGCAATATGTTAATTGATGTAGACGATAATTCAGACGAAATATGGTTACGAATCGAAAAATTACCCATAGTTTTTTGCCACAGAGATTTTTGGATAACGAATATATTCTGCATTGACAAAAAAATCAGACTTATTGATTGGGATACCACCGGGTGGGGCTATATGGGGGAAGATATTGCAAGCTTGATTGCGGATGAGACAGAAATTGATTACATGGTTGAATGCTACCATAAATGTATCCCTGCGTATTATAAAGGATTTTCAGAATATGCGGATATATCCCATATATCAGATAATTGCGTTCGTGAATTGATACTTGTTATGTTCGGGTACAGGCTTATAGAAGGGTATAAATACGCCCAGTCACCTGACGAAAAAGAGCTGCATCTCAATACGCTTCAAAAGATTTATGATATGGGTCTATAATCAATGTGATTGTAACCATATTATGCGTGCATGAAAGAATGCTGAAAAACCGCCGTTTAAAAGCGATACGGTGAACCCTGTCATTAATATAGACACTAAAAAAGTACAAGTTAAGAAAAGCCCCGTTCGGTCCGATACTGAATGGGGCTTTGATAATAAAAATTAATGATTACATTTAAAAGTTTCATATTCTGCTGGTAAAACTAAGTTATTTAATTTAGCAGTTTCAGCAAATGATGCTAAAGGAATACTTGATAACAAAAAAAACTTATAGGGATTATGGGGAACATATATAACATAGTCTAATATCCAATCTACTTTCTTATTAATACTTCCTACATTTACTACCGCAGTGTACCTCCTATTATTAATTTGATATGTATATCTTCTTTTATAGTAAGAATTTCTATATGAACCATTTTTGGTTGTGGAGGTTAGTTTTGCTGCGGTTATATTACAATTTCTAGATATTGATATAACTCTATAAACCGATATTAGATGAATAATAAGCCACAGTATAAAGAATGGAATTAGAAAATTCAAAAATTCTTTTTCATTAGTAGGGAGAGTGATGATTCCTAATATTAGAAAAAGTAAAAAATAACCAAACCCCATAATTTTCTTTGGACCAAGTAACCATAGCCCTAATAACGAACGTTTTGTGAATTTCATTTTTTTATTAATAATAACACTCCTTTGTGCACTAATCACTTGATATGGATTAAAAAATTGAGTCCAGTTTAATATGAAACAGTGATATATTCTACCGCCCATATGCTAAATGGTATGTGCGGTAGAATGAATCAGTATATAAAGTATTTATTGATCTAATTTTATTGAAGTAGGAGTATTTCTTGCCATTAAGGAGGTAATACCTTTTTCAACACTAGATACGTCGCATAATGGAATATAGCTCGTAGTATCCTCCAAAAGTAGATCATTGATGATTACAACAGCACCTACTACATCAACGAATCTACCAGTAGCTATAGATGCTACACCACTTTCAATAAAAGTTAAGCCAATTATATCTCCACATTTGAATTCTTCACAAATTAATCTACTTAAAGATTCAGTACAACAATTACAAATAGTATGTTCATTAGAATACTCGTACATTTTAACATCACCTTTCATAAATTATACAATATTATATGATTTGCGACAGCAAATCGCTACAAAATTAAAGTGATGTTGAAAAATATATATCTATTATATTTTTAGCCATAATTAGTCTTATATTATTCTCCGTAATAATCAATCCACTCCACAGTTTCACTATTGTTTTCTCTCAAAATACAATTGCAATATCCAACATGATATTGTATATGTCGAACTTGCATAAATATGACGTCTATGTTCTTTATCTTATCAAAAAGAATAGAATTATCATGAAGCCATTTATCATCTTTATGGGCAAAAAAAGTATTTATAAGGTCCTTCACTGCATTTTTATATTCAATTAAATCTTTTCTTGTTATTTGATGCTCTGGCTCATTTTCTAATTCAGGATAAACTTTTTTATCCTCGAAGGGTTCTACAAATTTAACATTATTTTGCCTGAACCAAAAATTAATGCCTGTAAGTGTATGTAGTAGCTGTTGCCAGAATACATAACCTCCCTTTTTTTCATACCATAAATCATCAGGACATGTTTCTAATATTTTTTCAAGCATAGTAAAAGCTAATTCAAATTGAGTTTTGGTTATCTTTAGTAACGCGGTATTGCTCATTATATACCTCCTAAGATAAAAGTATTATACATATTCTACAAAATGCATATATTTAATTATATATAAATTCGATAGAATTATCAAATTTTATCAAATTTATCCACTTGTCTAGTCCTACTATAGACATATAATTATTAATCAAAAAAAAACCACCTTAACCTATCAGAGTGGTAATTTAAGGTGGTATATTTATTAACTAAAATCTATTAACATTTATTACGATTTAATGTACATCCGGAACATAACATCCAAAGTTAAAACTACAAAATCTGCTACAAATCATCTATAAGCCTATCCTCTGAAAGGTTGGATAGTAGCTTAAAAAATATATGTGCCGTTTTGCTTACTTATCTAGTAATATGTTTCTTCTAATATCCTCAAAAGTAGATTGACAAATTTAACTGGCTCTTCATAATCAGGAAAATGAGCTGAATGTTCAAACCAGATACACTCCTTTTTAGGAGCTTTCAATTGTTTAACATATTTATCAACTATCATTGAAGGAGAGGCATAGTCATACCTGCCCATACAAAAATAAGCTGGTACTTCTATTTCTTGAATAGTGTTAAAAAAGTTAATGCCCCTTTCAAACAAATGTGTTAATAAATTTGTAGCTGTGAATGAAGCACCTTTTACGATATTCTCGAACTCTTTATCACTAGAATTATCTTTAAGCTCTTTGTAAATATTGCACTTTCTTTCGATACAATCAAATTCATTTAGCCATTTCCTCTGTATGGATATGTCTCTTAATAGATTTGCATAAGGGGGAGCACCTATTTCTTCCAGTTCTTTTAAGGCTGTTACGTGTTTTTTTTCTTTTGATTTTTCTAGTAAAAAGTCATATGAAATCTTTTCATTCTCTTTAAGATCAATTACTTGACCAATCCCAATATAGGCGTAGAATTTTTCGGGATATCTCGTTATTATGTCAAGTCCTATGATACTCCCAAAGGATTGTCCTGCTATGTATAACTTTTTCCTATTAAATTTTGTTAATAGAAAATCGATAACTTCTGCCGTATCTGAAACAAACTGTTCCAGGTTCATAGTTTCTTTAGGGATATTATCGTAATATGATTTGCCAGCTCCTCTTTGATCCCAATTAATGACTAAAAAATGGTCTTCAATGCGAGTTTGATATTGAACAGCATTTGGACTAGAAGGAATGCCGGGTCCTCCATGCAAAAAAAGGATTATAGGATTGTTAACCCTATTTCCTCTTATAAGTATGTGCTGGTCTACCCCTCCTATTGTAATTATCGTTGATTCATTTACAATATTGTCATTGTTTATACCTTGTAAAACTCTATTCATTTTTTTACCTCCTTGAAATTTATAGTGTAATTAAATCTAGTACTACTCATACAACTGATTATGGTCTTGAAAAATAAAGTTAAATATAATTAAACTTTATTAATATAGTATATCTTTTAAGTGCTATCATGTCAATTGTAAGTTAAAATAAATTTAACTAATGTAAATATACTCATTATTGTGATTCTATTTTATTTATATTATAATAAAATGAGTAGTTAACTTTATAGAAATTAATTTATATTGAACTTTTGGAGGGTTTTAATGCCTAAAACTATTGGTGAAAAAATAAAAGAGTTAAGAAAAGAACTTAAAGTTAC
The DNA here is from genome assembly GCF_002964605.1 of Vallitalea okinawensis. Taxonomy (NCBI): domain Bacteria; kingdom Bacillati; phylum Bacillota; class Clostridia; order Lachnospirales; family Vallitaleaceae; genus Vallitalea; species Vallitalea okinawensis. The sequence continues at coordinate 239,231 of NZ_PQDH01000008.1, read as the reverse complement.
ACAGTCAGAGGTGGCTGGAAAAGATATGACAAAAAGCATGTTAAGTCAAATTGAAAATAATATTGCGACTCCATCAATGAGAAGCCTTAAGATAATAGCGAATAAATTGAATAAACCAGTAGCATATTTTTTAGAAGAGGAAAGAGAGAATTTAGATGGTTTTTCACAAGAAAGCACAATGAAAAGAGTTAAAGAAATTAATTTGATTATGGATGAGTTTCGATATGAGGAAGCTAAAAATGCATTATATGATTTACTAACCAATTTAAGTTTTACTAAGAATGATAAGTTATGTGGAGATATTCATTATAAAATAGGAGAATGCTTAACCCATCTTAATAAATATGATGATAGTGAAAAAGAAATTGATAAAGCCATCGAAATATATCTAAAGGGTCAATTGTATTCTGATGCAGCGATGGCATATATGGAAAAGGCGAATAGATATATCAATGCCTTTGATTATCAATCGTGTACAACTATTATAAATGAGGCTGTTGAGATATACCAGTTATCAATTACCAAAGACTATTTTTTCGAGATTAACTTAATATACCTTAAGACGATTATATGTGCTGGGTCAGGAGAACTTAATGATGCTCTTATCCATTTAAAGCAGGCTATTTCATTATCTAAAGAAAAGAATATTTATTATAAATGTGATCATTTGTATCAGACAGCAGCTTCGATCAATCTCGTTTTAAGAAATTATGATGAGTTTGTGTATAACATTAAAAAAGCTGAACAGTTTGCACAGTTTACAGAAAACAAATTAAGTCTAGCAATTATTTATATCAATTATGCAGAATATGAAAATCTAAAAAATAATCCTGACAGAGCTCTTAATTATTTAGGTAATCTTAAGGAGAGACAATTGAGGAAAGACCTATATTCATTCTATGTTATAGAAAAGGCAAAAGCTTTGTACCTTTTAGAAGAATATGAGAGTGCACTGCAATTGTTTGAAGATATCCATTACAATAATGAAGGTCTACTCAATTTCGATTATCTATTTTTATGGTCAGCAAAGATTTATCATGGACTTACATTGGTTAAGCTTGATAGAAATGAAGAGGCTTTGATAGAAATGCAAATTGCAATTGATAAGTTAGAAGGCTTCCAATATTCTGTTTATCATACTTTCGCCTATAAAAGTATTAGTAATCTCTATTTTAATCTAAGAGAATTTGAAAGCGCTTATAACTATCTTAAGAAAGCAAATGATATAGAAAATTCTCTTGATATCTAGGACGGTTACTACCATTTTCATTGTTTTCAAGTATATTGCATGTACCCATCATCATAGCTTATATTAAATGGACATCATAAATAAGTAACATGGGGGGATTAACTTGCGACAAGAAAATATTGTTGAAGATCTAAATTGTCACCGAATCATCACATCGGATAATTACGTTGATGTTTGGTATAGGGTAGATGAAGACCTCCAAAAACTAACTGAAGAGATAGGAGCAGAGTGTTTTCAGGTAGCCTTAGGAGGATGGGGGATAGCTTATTTTAAGGTGGAACCTGAAGAAGGTGTCGAGTTTTATTCAAATAGTGATTATGTATCTCTACCCGTCTTATTTGGTCTTTCTAGTATGAGTAGTCTTGATTCTGCAGGAATAACTCCAATTATTAATAATAAAGCTCTTGATTTAACTGGAAATGGTGTCATTGTAGCGATTATCGATACAGGTATTGATTATACCCATGAAGCATTCATTAATGATGATAATACAAGTAAGATTATGAGTATATGGGATCAAACTGTAGAAGGAAATCCACCTATGGATTTTCTTTATGGTGCTGAATACACAAACCTTCAAATCAACGAAGCACTCAAATCCGATAATCCATTATCCATAGTACCTTCTACTGATGCAATTGGTCATGGTACCTTGCTGGCAGGTTTAGCTGCAGGGAAAGCAAATTTACAAGTAGGATTTCAAGGTGCTGCTCCAGGTGCAGATCTTATTATAGTTAAGTTAAAACCAGCAAAAAAATATTTAAAGGACTTTTATCAAATAAATGAAGATGCAATTGCATTCCAAGGAAATGACATGTCTTTAGGTTTAAAATATGTTTTAGATAAATCGAAAGAGCTAAATAAGCCAATAGTTGTACTTAATGCATTAGAATCTAATGCAGGTCCGCATAATGGTTCTACTTATAAAGAACAGATTATGGCTAAGGAAGGCACTTCATATGGGGTAGTCATTGTTAGTGTTGCTGGTAATGAAGCAAATTCAGGTCATCATTATCATGGTATCTTTAAGAAAGATAAAGAACGCATCAATGTTGATTTAAACATAGCGGAAAGTGAAAGAGGCATTAATTTTAGTATATGGAGTCCATTACCAGACCAAGTCAGTATTGAACTGATAACTCCCAGTGGTTTTTCTACTGGCCCCATACCATTTAAGGAAAACATTTGGCAGAGCTACATTATACCAACAGTAAAGACTATTGTTCATATTCGGTACGATCTAATCGAAGAAAGAACAATGGATGAATTAATAGTTGTTAGGATTGAACATATTTTACCAGGTATATGGACTCTAGTTGTTCATGGAAATATTGTTATTGTAGGAGAATTTGATATATACTTACCTATCAGAGGCTTTATTGATGAGGGCACTTCATTTCTAAAACCTGATCCTGATGTAACCATAGTTAATCCTTCTTCAAATAGTGGTATTATTACAGTTGGGGCATATAATGAAAAAACGACTAGCATCTATTTACCATCTGGCAGAGGTTTTACGAGAGACGATAGAGTGAAACCTGATATTGTAGCACCTGGAGTTAATGTTATCGGACCCTATCCTAATGGTGAATATGTTAAGAGGTCTGGTACCAGCATAAGTGCGGCAATAACTGCTGGTGCAAGTGCAATCTTGTTGGAATGGGGAATTATTAAAGGTAATAATCCAACCATTAATACTGTGGCATTAAGAACATATCTTGCAAGAGGGGCAAAGAAGAGAAATGGAGTGGTTTATCCTAATCAAGAATGGGGCTACGGTCAGCTGGATCTAATGAGTACCTTTAAAAAACTGTTTTAGGAAAGCGAAGTAAAGCTACCAGATTAATTATTGGTAGCTTTATTTTCATTATCATATTTATATTGATTATGCGTTAGAGTTACAGCTTGACGTCCCATTTCTACCCAAATTTTTTTGAAGGAAGAACTTTTGCAATATTCCTTCTTACCTGTCCAAGGATCGTGGAAGATGACATGTGAAGAGGTATAACCCATTAATAGAACTGAATGTTGAGGAGTTTTCCACTGAACTTCATTGCCATTAGGGTCATACCATGTTTTACTGATTCTTGGTTGCTTCATCCCGATCGTTGTCCAGACAATAATTGGTCTACCGCTATCAATGACTGCCAATAAATCCTCAAAAGTACATCCGGTCATATCAACTGCTAATCCAGGAAGATAAAAATTGATCAAATCAGTTATAGGTTGGTGAAATACCCCATATCCTTCGACAGAATAAGGGTCGCCAATAAAGGATGTATTAGGATTAGCTGCATAAAGCTGACCATTATGTCTATGAGGAATTTTACTCTTAGGTAAAAGTAAAGCCACTTCCTCTTTAGAAACATCTAGATCTGCCCACTGAAGAAGCATTGCTGTAGATGTTGCCTCACAACCAGTAGGTAAGTTAGGAAGCTGTGGTATAAGAGGTACATCTAATACTTCATGAACTGGTTGGGGAGTATTATTAGTTTTAAGAAAATTAATATACTTTAGCTGAATAAAAGTGAGCAAGCAGAGTATGATAAGAAGAGATATTTGAGAAAGTAAGACTCTTTTTTTAGATAAGTTAATCTGAACAATGTATATAATACCACCTCCTAGTGCACCATGACGACTAAATACACATACATTGTTTCTAGATGTATGTATTACATTATCTTTCTTAAGAAAAGAAAGAATATTATTATAATCAATATATGCATACTTATTATAGATCATGGTGCACTAGCATTATATGAAGATGGTAGGACTAATATACTTAAGTTAAAACATATGTCGCAATTGTTTACGATGCATCAATTTTATCATCATGGATATAATGTAAAATATAATCCAGTAGATGCTTCGTTTCTTCCTTATTGAGATATCGCCTTGGCAATATAAATGCTTTTTGCTTACTTATGTAAAATATAAAATAATCCTTGTTGATGTGAATATTATAGATATAGTCCCAAGGTAGCATTTTAGTAGCAGACTTACTTGCTATACGTATACCCTCATCAGATATATGATAGGTTAATTCTTCCTTTAAAAACTTATCTTTTCTATAAACGATATGTAAAATTAGTTTATAGGTATATGGTATTAAGCTATGGAGTAATAGTAGTATAAATCCTATGATACTGATAACAAGTAATATATCCTTCTGTGTAAGGAAATAAAATATTAACCCTGATAAAAAGCATAGGAAAAACAAGCTCATCAAGATACTAGTTATAATTCTACGTTTTAGATTTCTCCTAAAATGGCTCTTGTTAAATTGAAATAAGTCTTTTTTAGTTAATTGTATAACTTTGCAAAGCATTGCTTAAACCTCCTAAAGGGACTTGAATCAACTATATATATTGAACGAAATATTGCGAATGTTATTCTTTAGTTCTATATATATTCCTTTGTTTATAAGGTGAATAGTTCTCAGTAATTGCTGTGCTAATAACAATTAACTAATTCAACTTATATAGTATCACTGGTAGTTATAATAATTATAGTACAAATATTTCCATAGTACAATATTATGGGTAGAGATTAACATGAAAAAATGGATTATCGTGTTGAGGTGAAACAATTTCTGTAGTATAATTTCCTTAATGATAAAAATTAACAATTATCATTCTTATTTAAGTGAGAAGAAAAAAATTAGTTTATAAGGTATTATGAGAGCAAAATTATAATTAGATTATAAGAATTATATAGAGGTGAATTATGAAAAGACTATTTCCAACAGAGTATGTCAGTAGTGTGTATGATATTAACTATGAAGATTTATTTGAGAAGGGGATTAGGGGGTTAATTTTTGATATTGATAATACATTAGTTCCTTATTTTGTTAAAGAAAGTGATGACCAACTCATCGAACTTTTCACTTCTTTAAGAGAAAAAGGATTTAAAATTAGCCTTGTTTCTAATGGAAAGAAAGATCGGGTTATGAAATTTAATGAAAAGTTAAAAGTATATGCTTTCCCTCGCGCTAATAAACCTGGTACAGTGAATTTAAAGAAAGCCATGAAAGTTATGAATACAGATGCGGAGTCTACTGTTATGATAGGGGATCAGATTTTTACAGATGTTTGGGCAGCTAACCGTGCTGGCATGATGAATATCTTGGTTGAGCCCATATCAGAAAAAGATGAGTTTATCACATGGATTAAACGAGGTATCGAAGGGAAGATTATTAAAAAGTATAAGAAAAAAGTAAGAGGTGATAGCCAATGATTAAAGGATCTACGAAAGTATTTAGTGTAATAGGCGATCCAATTGAACATACGCTATCACCCAAATTACATAATACATTAATAAAAGAACTTAACCACGATGCAGTGTATGTTCCTTTACATGTTCGCAAAGATAATTTGAATGATGCGATAAGGGGAGCGCATGCGTTAGGTATTATAGGGATGAATGTAACTATCCCTCATAAAGAAAATGTAATGGATTCTATAATTAGTGTTGATCCAATTGCTAAGCAAATAGGGGCTGTAAACACCTTAAAATACACTGATAAGGGTTACAAAGGTTATAATACAGATGCTGATGGTTTACTTCAGTCCCTTGAATATGAAGGTGTTAGCATTAAAGATCAAGTAGTAGTTATACTTGGAGCTGGTGGTGCGTCTAGAGCGGTGGCTATTTTATGCGCATCGAGAGGGGCTAAAAAGATAATCATAATGAATCGTACAATTAGAAAAGCAGAAGAATTAGCTTTTCTCGTTAAGCAGTATTATCAAGTTGATATTGAAATTTATCCAATCAATAGCCCTCTTTTAGAAAAAAAGGTTGATTTATGTATCCAGACTACTTCTGTTGGTATGTACCCTCATGTTAATAATCTAATCGTTGAGGATGATGAATTCTATAAAAAAGTACAAATAGCTGTTGACCTTATATATAATCCATCTGAAACTATGTTTCTAAAAAAATGCAAAAAAAATGGTGCTAGGACATTGAATGGGTTAGGCATGTTGGTTTATCAAGGCATTAAATCTTATGAGATTTGGAATGAAGTTAATATTACTAAATCTGTAAAGAATAAAATCTATGAGGAATTAAAAAACTACTTAAAGAGGGGATTATAGATGAACAAGCGTAATATTGTATTGATAGGTTTTATGGGGAGCGGAAAATCGTCAATCGGTAGAGACTTAGCTTATTTACTTAAAATGGACTTTTACGATAGTGATAATGTCATTGAACATCAACAGCAAAAGACGATCCCATATATATTCATGAATTTGGGGGAGGAGTATTTTAGGGCAGAAGAAGTAAAAACCATTAAAGAGTTATCAGAAAAAAAGAATGTTGTTATTGCAACAGGTGGTGGTGTCATAACGGATCAGCGTAATATTCAAGCGCTTAGAAGTAATGGAGTACTCATCTACCTTAGAGCGGACTGTGATCACATCTATAATAATGTAAAAGATGATCATAACCGACCACTACTGCAAACCGATCAACCCTATGAGACAATGAAAGCTCTACTTAACTCCAGACATCAAGCTTATGAAAAGGCATCTGATATTCAAGTTGATGTAAGTGGCAAGTCCATTCCAGAGATAATTGCATGTATACAAGAAGAATTGGGTTTGACAAAGGAGGTAATTTCATAATCTGTGGATTATTTATTTAGTGATAAAGGATCAACAGAAGAATATTATGTCATTACCATAGATAGTATACATAAGGAGGAACTATGAAAAAAATACTTGTGATAAATGGTCCAAATATTAATTTTTTAGGTATTCGAGAAGAAAATGTTTATGGTAAAAAGGATTATCAAGCACTGATAGAGTATATAAAAAAGCGTAGTGAAGAACTTGAGATAGAGGTTGGAGTCGTGCAGAGTAATCATGAAGGTGAAATAATTGATTTTATTCAGCAAGCTTATTATGGTGGGGTTGATGGATTAATTATTAATCCAGGTGCATTCACTCACTATAGCTATGCGATACGTGATGCATTGGCTTCGATAAAAACACCAATTATAGAAGTACATTTATCGAATATACATTCAAGAGAAGAATTTAGAAAGACTTCTGTAACTGCTGAGTGTTGTATGGGACAGATAAGTGGATTTAGTTTTGAATCCTACTCTTTAGCACTACATGCATTGAAGAATATTTAACATTTTTCTTGAAATATAGAGTATTTTAGTTTAAACTATAAAGGATGCTAATAAGGCAGTAAAAAGTACCAATTTTGATATTGAACTATTTATATGTTTAAACAACTATATGGAAGTTTTAGTTCAGTATAAATAAAAGGAGGATATAAGATGGTTTCAGCAGGAGATTTTAAAAACGGCTTGACTATCGAGTACGAAAACAATATTTATCAAATAGTAGAATTCCAACATGTTAAGCCTGGTAAAGGTGCGGCATTTGTAAGAACTAAATTAAGAAATTTAAAGACTGGTTCAGTAACAGAGAAAACTTTCCGTCCACAAGAAAAAATGCCAAAAGCACATATTGATAGAAAAGATATGCAATATTTATATACAGATGGTGAGTTATACCACTTTATGGACGTAGAAACTTACGATCAAATAGCTATAAATGCTGATCAATTAGGTGATGCTTTAAAGTTTGTGAAAGAAAATGATATGGTTAAAATTCTATCACATAATAGTGTGGTATTTGGTATTGAACCACCACTATTCGTTGAGTTAGAAATTATAGAGACAGAGCCTGGCTTTAAAGGTGATACTGCTCAAGGAGCTACAAAACCTGCAATTGTTGAAACTGGTGCAACAATTCAAGTACCATTATTTGTTGATCTTGGTACAGTAGTTAAGATCGATACACGTACTGGTGAGTATTTGGGTAGAGTATAATTTAAAAATATAAATAAGAACTAGAAGTAAATTGGATGAAATTCATCCAGTTTACTTCTTTTTTTTTGGAATAGTTTAGAATGTTGGACATACATATATAGTAAAAGTATGGCTTGTACACTAAAGAAAATTTATAAATTAAGAAGACTAAAGTTAAGGAGGAGGAAAAATATGAGTGAAAAGCAAATGATTTTACCACTCTTAAGTACTGAGTTACGAGAAATTTTTCAACATGTCTCCGAAGAAATTTTTAATGATTTACAGGAAATACGCCTAAGAGTTCAAAAGCCAATTGTGCTAAATATCAAAGATGAATACTATTATTTTTCAGAATCAAGTGAACTGACCAGGGAACAAGGACAAGGTATGATACTGAATGAAAAAGATCTTCTACATACCTTAGAGTTGATCAGTGATTATTCACTATATGCCTTTGAAGAAGAACTTAAACAGGGTTATATAACTGTTAAGGGAGGACATCGGGTTGGTATCGTAGGTAAGACTATTTTAGATAAAGGTAGCGTTCGTACAATTCGTCATATCTCTGGTATGAATATACGAATTGCCCATGAGGTTATAGATTGTGCCAATCTTGTAATGCCTTTCATAAAAGAAAATGAGAATTCCATTTATCATACATTGATAGTATCACCTCCAAGATGTGGTAAAACAACATTATTACGAGATATAATTCGACAGATAGCAGATAAGCTAGGAATTAATGTAGGAGTAGTTGATGAGCGTTCTGAAATAGCTGGATGCTATAAAGGTATACCTCAAAAAGATATTGGGTTGCAAACAGATGTACTTGATGGATGTCCGAAAGCAGAGGGTATGATGATGCTTTTAAGATCAATGGGACCACAAGTTATTGCTGTAGATGAAATAGGTTCGGAAGAAGATCTTCATGCTATTCAACATATTATACATGCAGGTATCAAACTCATTTGTACGGTTCACGGTTATTCATACGAGGATATAAGTCGTAAGCCTGTCCTAAATAGATTGCTAGAAGATAAAATATTTGAACGGATTATTTTCCTTGATAATTCGAGAAGTGTAGGTACAGTCACTTCAATAATCAATGAGAAAGGCTCAGAAATCTTTAAGAAAGAAGGAAAATATTATGTTTATTAAGTATATTTGCATGGCTGTAATCCTAGCTTGTTCTTCTTTACTGGGTTTTTATCTTAGTAAACTGGATGAATATCGCTTAAAAGAGTTATTAAGTGTCAAAAAAATGGCTATTATGTTAGCTTCAGAAATTGAATATTCGTCATCCCTTGTTGCTGCATTAGAACATATAGCTGGGCGTTTAGATGCACCACTTAATAATTGGGTGATGGACATAGCAGTGGAGTTATCAAAACGGACTGGTAAGCCACTGGTGACTATATGGAATGAGAAATGTGAGGTCTATGTTAACCAAGCTTATCTTACAGATAGTGATTGGGAATATATAAGAGATTTTGGAAAGAATCTTGGTTATTTGGATAAGTCCATGCAACATAAAAATATACGACTTTTTATTGATTATCTTGATGATGAAATTGTACTTATTAATAATTCGAAGGACAATAATAAAAAAATGTACCGTTCATTAGGTATTTTAATGGGATTATTAGTTGTCATTGTTTTAATATAATTTGAAAAGCTAGAATCAGATTGAAATAAGGGGGATATATGATGGACATAGAAATTGTATTCCAAATAGCTGCTGTTGGCATAGTACTAGCAGCGTTAAACATGGTACTTCAGAATTCAGGGAAAAAAGAATTAGCAATGTTAACGAGTTTAGCTGGTATAGTGGTTGTGTTATTTTGGGTGTTACAATACATAAGTGATTTATTCAACACGGTTCAGACTTTATTCCAGTTATAGGAGATGAAAAAAATGGCTATCTTTCAGATTGTTGCTATTGGTTTTGTTTCCACAATATTAATTTTAGTATTAAAGAAGCAAAATCCAGAGTTTGGGATCTATATCAGTATGATAACAGGAATAATTATATTCTTTATGATATTAAGTCAGCTGGAAGTTGTAATAAATGTATTAAGTGATATAGCAGATCGCATTAATCTAAATGCAGGCTATATCAAAATTATTTTTAAAATAATCGGTATAGCCTATATCAGCGAATTTGGAGCGGAGATTTGCAAGGATGCAGATCAGAGAGCAATAGCCATGAAAATTGAGTTTGCAGGAAAAATTCTTATCCTAGTTGTATCATTACCTATCGTCATGACGCTGTTGGATTTAGTATCAAAACTTTTGAGTTAGGCTGATTACTAGAATATCAAAGTTTGCAGAAGAAACGTCGGATAAAAAAGGGGTTAAAGTCATGAGACATACGAGGTGGATAATTCTGATTATCCTATTTCTTAGTTGCTTTTCTATTGAAGCCAATGCAAGTGACATCGACACCATATTAGAGGAACAAATGGCTATCATTGATTTTGAAGAAATTGATGCAGTATTAGGGCAAGATTATATATGGGACTATTTTAACGTTGCTAATTTTCAGGAATTATTGACTCAGTTGATTAAAGGAGAACTTGACTTTTCATTGATATCTTTTATGGAACATTTTCTTAACACATTTCTTAAAGAATTGAATGCATTGGGTATTTTGATGGGCGAGATTATCGTGCTGGCTGTTATGAGCCAGATACTTAAAAACATAGATGTTTCATTTAAGAAGACTGCTGTTGGAGAAATGGGCTTTTACGTTGTTTATGTAACCTTAATATTAATTCTCTTTAAGTCTTTTGATGTCGTTATTGATTTGGTTACAGGAACCATTAATGAGTTATATGCTTTGATGGAAAGTATATTACCAACAATGTTAATGCTGGTTATGGTAAGCGGTAATATTACAGCTGGGACAGCTCAAGGTACAGCTGTCTTATTCACACTTGAAGTATTAGTCAATATCATCAAAACATATATCCTTCCAATTATTTACTTCATAGTGATCCTAGAGTTAATTAATAATATTTCCAAACAAGATATACTTAGTCATCTTTTAAGTTTTGTGAAGGTTGTCATTAACAAAGCCTTAAAATACACTATCGTAGTTTTTTCACTTATTATGAGTGTGACCAACATTATACCTAATATGGTTGATGGGATTATTAATAAGGGAGCAAAATATGCCATGAGTTCTATACCGGTAGTTGGTACGGCTTTATCAGGAGTGGTAGATACTGTACTCAATTGCTCCGTTCTTATAAAAAATTCTGTAGGTATAGGAGCTATCATCATCATTCTAATAATGTGTATCATACCAGTCATAAAACTGCTGGCCATTTATTTTATTTATAAAATTAGTGCTTCATTGGTACAGCCTTTAGCAGATGAACGAATTGTAAAAGGACTTTCTGGCATAGGTGATTACAGTGGTATGTTATTAGGGGTGTTAATCACAGTCATGGTTTTATTTATTGCTTCTATAACAATCCTAGTAACAACAACCAATATGACTATGATGATGAGGTAGGTGAGTTAGGTGGTAGGATGGTTAAAAACATGGGTTTATAACATTGCAGTATTCATCATTTTTATTTCTATTATCGAGTTGATCATGCCCAATCAGAAATATAAAAAGTACATTAAGTTAATACTAGGTCTGATATTTATATTAGTGATCATAGAGCCTTTCTTTTCCATAATGGGATTAGATAATTACTTAACGATGAGTACGATGAATAGCAATTTGCTGATCCAACAGGAAAATGTGAAAACTGGCTTAGATCATTATAACGATAAGCAAAAAGCGATCGTAAGAGAGCAATATGAAATGATGGTTCTTGACCAAATAGAGATAGTATTAAACAGTAATAATATAAAGTTATTCAAAGGTAAAATTGAATTTTATGAAGATGATGAACAGTATGGTGAAATTAAGAATATGGAATTGACAATTGGAGAATCATCAGTTGAAGCAGGTGAAGACGAGCAAATTGTTGAACCTATTCTTATAGATTCTGTTGACATAAATGGATCAAAAGAACCTACTCAACATCAAGATATACTTCTTGAAAATAAGGTAAAGGGTATCTTAGTTGATTACTATAAAATCAATAAAGATACGATTAAGATACATATATATGAAACCAAAAAGGTGGGAGATTGATGAAGTGGTTTGATAGATTGTTTAAAAAAGGTGAGGACGGCACGAGAGTTGAGCTTTGGTATGTCGTAATTATTTTAGCTCTAGGTGTCATAATATTTACTTTTGCGAATAAAAATATAACAGAGAGTGAAGTAGACAATATACAACCTTCGATTGACACTGTTAATACGTCGAAAACAATTTCCTATGAGGAAAGACTTGAGAGTAGGTTAGAAGATACTATATCTAATATTCATGGTGTTGGTAAAGTTGATATCTTACTTACCATTGAGTCAAGCAAGGAAATTGTATTAAACAAAGATGTACCATCCGGTGAGTCAATCATGGAAGAAAAAGACAGCAGTGGAGGAAGCAGAAATTCTACTGATAAAACGCAAAGCGAAGAAACTGTATTAACCAATAATCCTGACGGCAGTTCAGAACCTATTGTCTTAAAAGAGACCATGCCTATTGTTCAGGGAGTTTTAATTTTAGCTGAAAATGGTGACGACCCAATTGTAAAAGAGACGCTAACAAATGCAGCAGTGATTTTGTTAGATATTCCAGCTCATAAAGTGCAAGTTGTAAAAATGAAATGATGGGGGAGAAGATTTATGTATAATGCAAAGAAAAATCAAATAATCATAACAGCGTTGGTCATAATGATTATTATAGCAGGTTATATCAATTACAATGATAAAGTGGAAGAGACCATGAGCGATAATGTGGGTGTAAATCATGAAGCCTATGAGACTAATAGTGCCATCAGCGAAGAATTAGCTTTTGACCCAATATTTGAAGTTCCTGATGTAACTGTACCTACAAATGCTAATGGTGCAGATAATGCTGAGCAAGATGGTGACGAAAACGAAGAAAAAGAAGGTACCGATAGTGAAGAGGAAGTGAATGTTGAGGAAAGTAACAAAGATGATATCGATCAACCGGGTGCTGCAGTATTAGTTGATAGTTCAGCTGTTGTATCAAGTCATTTTAGTCAATTGAAATTGAGCCGTGAGCAAACAAGAGCTAAATCAATTGATAATATTTACAATGTCATTAATAATAACGATGTGTCTCAAGAAGACAAAGCTGATGCTGCACAGAGATTGTTAGATTTCAATGATCGCATGATTAAGGAAACAGATGCAGAAGCCTTAGTTAAGTCAAAAGGATTTGATCAAGTTTACGTATGCATTGCTGAAACGGGTTTAGTAAATGTTGTTGTTGATAAGCAAGAATTATCACAACAAGATATCGCTAAGATAACTGATGCTGTTCGACGAGCAACCGGTAAGAGTGTAGAAGAAATACATATTAGCTCATTTAGACCACAAAGCTAAATGGGTCTTGCAAATAATTGGACATTTGATATAATGGTCTTAAACACAAAGGATTAATGGAGGTCTTAATTATGGAAGAAAGAAATTCAGTTACTATACATGAATCAGATCAAGTTGGGGAAGTGCGCATAGCTGATGAAGTTGTTGCTATTATTGCTGGCCTTGCTGCCAATGAGGTGGAAGGAGTAGAGCACCTCGGTGGTTCTTCTATGACAGGTCGTAAAGGCAAGAAGAACTTAGCTAAAGGTATAACGATTGATATTGCTGATAATGAAATCATCTGTGATATTGATGTTCATCTTGACTATGGTGTAAAAATCCCACAAGTGGCTAATGATATTCAGCAAAAAGTCAAATCTGCCGTGGAAAATATGACTGGTCTTCATGTTAAAGAAGTGAATTTACATGTATTAGGTATTAAGATGAATAAAACAAACTAAGAATTTGATTCATTTTATTTCGAAAGTTGATTAATTTCTCTTTGAAAATTATAAGATATAGTGTATAATATAATGTTGTAAGCTGACCCTTGAATATAGTCATCCTATATTTAAGGGTTTTATATTTAATCGAATCTATTCGTTTTTATGAAAGAATCAGCTAAAAAAAGTCCATACTTATTGTATAGATATTATTAGGAGGGTAAAATGAGTAGGATTATAGCTAGAGAACATATACTTAAAATTTTATATCAGGTAGATTTTCACGATGATTATACACTTGATGAAGTGATTGATATACACCTTGAAAATTGTGTGAAGGATAAATTAAGTGACGATGATATTGGATTTATCACCAACGAAGTAAAAGGATCAAGACAGCATTTAAAAGAAATTGATGAGATTATTGGACATGCATCAAAAGGTTGGAAACTTAATCGTATGTCTCGACTTGACTTAACAATTCTTAGACTAGCTGTATATGAAATCAAGTTTGCGACTGAGATTCCTACAAATGTTGCCATTAATGAGGCTATCAACCTAGCCAAGAAATATAGTGGCGATCATGCACCATCTTTCATTAATGGTGTACTAGGAAATATCGTTAACAAGTAGACATTCAAATTCAAGTTGTACTCTACACTCAAGGAATTACGTTTATTTATCAATGAAAAGCACTGATAGTAACTTTGAATGGAATATATATTGAACTTTAATTGGAGTAAAATTGAAGTTCAATATCTTTACTTGATTTTTCTATTGAATTAATCATAAATTACTATCATAGGTAATTTACTAATTCAATTCATACTGTAGAGGAGAAGATGATGGAAAGAAAAGTATTTACTGTTACACAAATAAATAATTATGTTAAGCAGCTCTTTGTTTATGATTCATTACTCAACAATCTTTGGATAAGAGGGGAAATTTCGAACTTAAAAAAGCATGGTTCAGGTCATTTTTATTTTACTTTGAAGGATGACAATGGAGCTATTTCAGCAGTTATGTTTCGAAGTCATGCCACTAATCTTAAGTTTGAACCAGAAGATGGTATGAGTATCATTACAAAGGGCTATATTTCATTATATGAGAAAACGGGTCAATACCAATTTTATGCGACAGAAATGGAACCAGAAGGTCAAGGGGCACTTTTTATAGCCTTTGAACAGCTTAAAGCAAAACTGCAGAAAGAAGGCTTATTTGAACAAGATATAAAAAAAACAATACCAAAGCATCCTAAGTCAATTGGTATAGTTACCTCTGGAACAGGAGCAGCTATCAGAGATATTGTTAATGTATCTCAGAGAAGAAACTCTGGAGTGCAATTATTCCTTATACCAGTACTAGTTCAAGGTAAGGATGCCGCAGAAAGCGTAAGGGAAGCTATTGAAAGGTTTAATAATAATCATCCTGTTGATGTCTTAATAGTAGGTAGAGGTGGAGGATCTATTGAAGACTTGTGGGCATTTAATGAAGAAGTAGTTGCAAGAGCTATTGTGGCATCTAATATCCCTGTTATTTCAGCTGTAGGTCATGAGACAGATTTTACGATAGCAGATTTTGTTTCAGATTTAAGAGCTCCAACACCTTCTGCAGCCGCGGAATTAGCTGTACCTTCGTTATTAGAATTAGCTGAGGGAATCAATAATCTTCAAGTGCGACTGGTTAAAGGAATGGAATATCAAATCAACCAAAAAAGAGAGAAGTTAATCTATTTCTCTAATCACCCAGCTTTTCGAAACCCTTCCAATATGATAGATCAACATAAACAGTATTTAGATTTTCTAGATAAGCGACTCATACAGTTTATGAAAGCTTCTCTTGACAAGAAGAAACTATTACTTCAGGCACAGACTGATCAGTTAAGTTTATTATCACCTGAGAGAAACCTTGAACGCGGTTATGCTATGCTTTTTGATGAAAATGGGAATAACTTAGCTTCAATAAATGACGTTGAAAAAAATCAGATTATTAATATAAAACTAAAAGATGGAAATGTAGTAGCTTTAGTTAAGCAGAAGGAAGAATAACACGGTTAGGAGATGGTGAAATGGAAAAAAAATATACTTTTGAAGAAGCAATGAAACGATTAGAAGAAATCGTTGAAAAGCTTGAAAGCGGGAAATTACCTTTAGAAGACTCAATAAAATACTATAAAGAAGGCTTAGAATTATCTACACAGTGTAATCTTAAACTAGAAGAAGCAGAAAAACAACTCATTGTCCTATAAAGGAGTAAGTAAATGTTGAAAACTACTTTAGAGAGAAAAGCAATAGAAATAAGCGAAAGATTAAAAGCATATATACCTAACATTAAAGGTTATGATGAAATTATCTATGAAGCCATGTCCTATAGTTATTTTGCAGGGGGGAAGCGTTTAAGACCATTACTTATGCTTACAGCATCTCAGCTTTTTAACTGTGACGAAGAAGAAGTCTACCCATTTGCAGCAGCATTAGAAATGATACACACTTATTCACTCATTCATGATGATCTTCCTGCAATGGATAATGACGATTATCGAAGAGGGAAGTTAACCAATCATAAAGTATATGGTGAAGACATGGCTATCTTAGCTGGAGATGGATTACTTAATCTAGCCTATGAAACTATGTCACTGGCATGTATGAAGACGGAAAAGCGTGAACAAATTAAAGCTATGCATGTTATTGCAGAATCAGCAGGTACACGAGGTATGATTGGTGGTCAAGTAGTTGATATTCTTTCAGAAGGTAAAATAATATCCATTGACCAGTTAACATATATCCATGAGAAAAAGACGTCAAAACTTATTCAAGCTGCTTTAGTAGCAGGAGCAGTTTTAGCTGGTGCTTCTGAAAAAGATATTTGTAATATGGAAGAGTTTGGACTGAAATTGGGTTTAGCCTTTCAAATACAAGATGATATCTTAGATGTGACGAGTACCATGGAACAGTTAGGAAAACCAATAGGCAGTGATGAAAAAAATCAGAAAAAAACATATGTTACAATGGTTGGGCTAGAACCGGCTATGGAAAAAGTTCATTCCTTGACAATGGAAGCTATAGCTTGTTTGGATGGATATCCAGCTGAGAGAGTTCAATTTTTAAAAGATTTGGCCTATTATTTAATTTATAGAACAAATTAAATGTAATTTGCTTTATAAAATTATTTAGTACGTGATTATAGTATAAGCATATTATATTCTAAGAGATGGAAGACATACCAAAGATTAAAAGAAATATTTTATTGAATTTTAATTATAAATCTGATATGATTAAGATTATTGATAAGCTAAAGATACAGTATTCTAGTCAATATTTTCGTTTCTGAAGACGGGCCTAAAAATCCGTTAAAGGGCATATCGATGAAGTTCCTGGTGTTGGCTGGTGGCGCCCCGCCACGGGTTTATGCTGGGAGTTAAGATATTAGGGCGATCCACAAGGGCATGTGGGCGTTGACCCTCTTATCGCGGAGACCTACGTATGTGAGCGGCATTCATTGAATCTGACTTACGGCGTAGGATTAAACCTGTCATGCGGTTTTTCATTAGCTGTGGACAGCGTAGCCTGCCTTGCGTGGAAGTGTGGGGATATTGCTCTATGCAATGGTCTCTTCGGCCAAAGAGTTCATTGCACTGCATTGAAACATACTAACTGCAAAAGAGGCTAGGAATCGAGAATATTGTTGAGGAAAACTCCTAGGCTGTTCTTTATGAAGTGTATTTGGGATTACAGTGTGGTTGTAAGGCGATCTAGCTCTATGAGTGGTGACACCATAGGAATTCATTTAAAGGGAAACCGCTTTTTTGGCGACAAAAAAGTATGGATTTGGGAAAACCTGCTGGACTATATGCCGCAAAATTTACCAAGTATGCTGTCTTTAGTTTATTCTTATATACATAAGTTGCAAACAAAGGAAGGCGTATCATATTGAATCAAAAGAAAGTAAAGATTAAATTTAGATCGAGCAATATGAGTAACGATAAAATAAATTATTCTTGGATTAAAACTATAGCAAGTGTAACTCTTCTTATTGCTAGTATTATTTCCTATGTATCGTTAATTTTCATGGAAATTGTATCAATTCCTATTGCCGCAATCATCTTATTGCTTATAGTCTTTGTCGGAATATTCTTTGATGTGTTAGGAATAGCTGTAACTGCTGCTGATGAAACACCTTTTCATTCTATGTCAGCCAGTAAGGTTCCAGCTTCGAAAGAGAGTATTTGGCTAATTCGTAATGCAAGTATCGTATCCAACTTTTGTAATGATGTAATCGGTGACATATGTGGAATCATTTCAGGTTCTGCAAGTACAGCCATTGTGGCTAAAATAATATTTGATGCAGAAGATTTTAAGAGTACTTTATTAAGTATCCTATTTTCAGCTATAATAGCATCCATTACAGTTGGGGGAAAGGCTATTGGAAAAGAAATAGCTATTCGACGATCTAATTATCTTGTATATAAAATAGCAACTGTTTTACATTATGTTAAATTGATTTTACCAAAAAGAAAGAAATCATCTTAAAACGACGACACATGTTGAAGACATTCCATTCATCATGTGTCTTTTTTATAGTAAAGATACAAATATGTGATTTAGTAACATAAAGTATGATTAAAAATAATGAGTTTTCTTATAAATCCAAAATCAGCACGTATCATCAATCGTTAACATGAATAATTTGGGTTGTATATTTGGTATAACTTGCATATATGCTTAATTTATATTACTATAATGTTTAGGGCATATAATTAAGAAAGTAGTCCTAGTCCTAACTTAAGAAATGAATAGATATGTTAAAGTTATTATGAAATTACTTGATATCGTTAATAATAGAATAATATAAGACAAATTAATATTTTGATAGAAAGAGTGAATACAATGGAAGGTTTATTGAAAGAAATAAATTCACCTGATGACTTAAAAAAAGTACCTCAAAAACAACTAAGAAAATTAGCTCATGAGATTAGACATTTCCTAATACATTCCATAAGTCAAACTGGTGGGCACTTAAGTGCAAACCTTGGAGCTGTAGAACTCTCCATTGCACTTCATTATGTATTTAATTCACCTGAAGATAAATTAATATGGGATGTTGGTCACCAGGCTTATATTCATAAGCTATTGACAGGCAGACGTGGAGAGTTTGATCGGCTTCGGATGGAAGATGGATTAAGTGGATTTCCAAAGACATCAGAAAGTGCTCATGATATTTTTAATGTGGGTCATAGTTCAACATCAATATCAGCAGGTTATGGTATTGCTAAAGCTAGAGATATAGTTGGAGATGACTATTCGGTTATATCCATTATAGGAGATGGCTCTTTAACAGGTGGTATGGCTTTTGAAGCCTTAAATAATGTGGGGCGTTCAAAATCTAAAATGATTGTGATATTAAATGATAATCAAATGTCTATTTCCGAAAATGTTGGCGGGTTAACCAAATACTTATGTGATATACGTACTGAACCTACATATCTTAATGTAAAAGAAGATATCGAAAACATGCTAAAACGTATTCCAGGTATAGGTAGTGGTATCGTCCAATCTGTTAAAAATGCTAAAGAATCTATTCGTTATCTACTAGTTCCCGGTGTATTGTTTGAGGAGCTAGGGTTTAATTATCTTGGTCCAATTGATGGACATGATATACAGGCCTTAATTACTGCATTTCATAGTGCAAAGAAAGTTAAAGGACCTGTTTTCATTCATGTAAAAACTCAGAAGGGTAAAGGATATCCTCCGGCAGAAAAACAGCCATGTAAATACCATTCTGTCCCTCGTTTTGATGTAAAATCTGGTCGTTTAAATAAGACTAAAGAGGTTACTTATTCAGGAGTGTTTGGTAATACCATGATGGAATTAGCAAGTAAACATGAGGACCTAGTGGCTATTACAGCTGCTATGCCAGAAGGAACAGGTCTTCACGGGTTTTCTAAAGCTTATCCAGATCGTTTTTTTGATGTAGGGATAGCAGAACAACATGCAGTGACATTTGCTGCAGGATTGGCTATTTCGGGTTTAAAGCCAGTAGTAGCCATCTATTCATCCTTCTTACAAAGAGCCTATGATCAAATCATACATGATGTTTGTATTCAGAATTTACCTGTTGTTTTCGCTATTGATAGGGGAGGGATCGTAGGAGCTGATGGAGAAACTCATCAAGGAGTTTTTGATATTTCCTATCTATCTCATGTACCTAACTTAACAGTTTTGGCACCTAAAAATGCAGTAGAGTTTAAGAAGATGATGACTTTTGCAGTAGAGCATAATAGACCCGTTGCAATTCGTTATCCACGGGGAAAAGTATCAAGTTGTTTCAGCCATATGATGGAGCCAATTGAATATGGTAAGGCTGAGAAAATATATGATGGTCATGACATTGCCATAGTTGCATATGGTGCAA
Organism: Vallitalea okinawensis; assembly: GCF_002964605.1. Taxonomy (NCBI): domain Bacteria; kingdom Bacillati; phylum Bacillota; class Clostridia; order Lachnospirales; family Vallitaleaceae; genus Vallitalea; species Vallitalea okinawensis. The sequence goes on along the minus strand of NZ_PQDH01000008.1, from coordinate 218,845 downwards.
TGAATGATTTAGCTGTAGAAGTAGTAGATCGATTAAATAAAAAGGGATATTCACCAACAGTAATCAATGGTCGGTTTGCATCGCCTATTGATCATGAATTGTATAACGAGATTGCTAATAATCATAGGATCTTGATTACTTTAGAAGAAAATGTTCAAACAGGTGGTTTTGGTATGAAGGTTATTAATCACCTTGTTGAGCAAGGGAAATGTCCAGAACATGTTAAAGCATTCGCCTTGCCAGATGCCTATATACAGCATGGAGACCGAGAAAGTATGTTAGGGAAGTTTAGTTTGAATGCTGATAGTATAATTGAATACATTGAAAGTAAGTTAATTTAAAATAAGAGTAAATTTAAGATGAAGATAAGACTTAAAACATATAAGTTATTAAGTTCATTAGATATAGGAGATAAATAGTTATGGCTGCAAAAGAGAGACTAGATGTACTATTGGTACAAAGAAACTTGGCACCATCCAGAGAAAAAGCAAAGACAATAATTATGACAGGAAATGTTTTAGTCAATAATCAAAAAGAAGATAAAGTAGGTACAAAAGTATCAATTGATGCTGAGATAAGAATAAAAGGAAACCCTCTACCTTATGTAAGTAGAGGAGGGCTTAAATTGGAAAAAGCTATAAAAGAATTTGATTTAGTACTAACAGGATTGACTTGTGCAGATATAGGTGCTTCTACAGGAGGCTTTACGGACTGTATGCTTCAAAACGGTGCTAAGAAAGTTTTTTCTATAGATGTAGGCTATGGACAATTAGCTTGGAGTTTACGTAACAATCCGCAAGTTGTATGTATGGAAAAGACGAATGTGCGTTACGTTACTCCTGAAGATTTAGGCGAAAATGTGGATTTTGCTTCTATTGATGTATCCTTTATTTCATTAGATAAAATAATGGATGCAGTGGTTGGCATACTTGGAGAGCAGGGGCAAATTGTGTGTCTTATCAAACCACAGTTTGAAGCTGGACGTGAAAAAGTAGGTAGGAAAGGTGTCGTTAGAGACCCTGAGGTGCATAAAGAGGTTATTAATAGAGTGATCAGTCAAATGATGAACAGAGAACTTGTTATCAAAGCACTCAGTTTTTCACCAATACGTGGACCAGAAGGAAATATTGAGTATTTATTACATCTTAGCAAGGTGGGACAAGGAATGGATTTATCCTCAATTGAGAAATTTGTTGATGATATGGTATCAAAATCCCATGAGAACCTTGTCAAATAAGAGAATAACTGAATAGACACTTTATTAAATACTAAAGATAGAGAGTATTAAATTCTCTTAAATGTTAGTGTAGGTGATAAAATGAAATTTGTTGTAATGCCCAACAAATCTAAAGATAAAGACTATAGAATAACTAAGCAGATTTTAGTGCTATTAAAGGATTTAAATCAAGAGGCATATGTTTTGACTGAAGATGCAAGGATTATGGATGAACAAGTAATAGGAATTGATTTTGGCAATGTAATCAACATGGATGTGGTTGTGGTTATTGGTGGTGATGGTACGATCTTAAGTACAGCGAGGAAGGTTGCCAGATATCAAGTTCCTTTATTAGGCGTTAATCTAGGAAGACTAGGTTTTTTAGCAGAAGTTGAGATAGATAATCTACGTGAATCCTTTGAAAAAATCATTAACAATAATTACGAAATTGATGAACGCATGATGCTTAGTATAACATCAAAGCAAGAAAGAAAAGTGCAATCACATATAGCTCTCAATGACGTCGTTGTAACTAAGGGAGCTTTTTCAAGAATGGTTGACCTTCATATATATATTAATGATCGATTTATTGATACTTTTACAGCTGATGGTGTTATTGTTTCATCACCGACAGGATCAACTGCATATAATCTATCTGCTGGCGGACCTATATTAAACCCTAGTAATGAGATGATGGTGATTACACCTATATGTCCTCACTCATTATATATTCGTTCAATTGTTTTATCCAGTCAGGATAAGATTAGAATTATTATAGGTTCTAATACACAACAACGTGATAGCGAAATCATGTTAACCATTGATGGGCAAAGAGGATTTGAAGTTGGTTATAAAGATGAAATTGTCATAACGAAAGCCAAAGAAACAGCTAAGTTAATTAAAACAACAGATAATAACTTTTACGATATTCTGAGAGAAAAAATGCTAAGGTAAGGATGTGGTAGTAATGAAACTAGCTAGGCAATCTAAAATTATTGAATTAATTAATAATCATGAGATAGAAACTCAAGAAGAATTAGCAAAAATGCTAATGGACTCAGGTTTTTTCGTAACACAAGCTACAGTTTCAAGAGATATTCGCGAGTTGAAATTGACTAAAGTGCAATCAGAGAATGGATCAGGCAAATATGCTATTTTAAAAGAGCAGGAAAAGAACTTTAATGAACGCTTTATCAATGTCCTTATAGATGGTTATGATAATATGGATAAGGCACAGAATTTAGTTATTGTTAGAACTCTTCAAGGTATGGCTATGGCAGTTGCAGCGGCTATTGATGCCCTCGATTTTAAAGAAATTGTTGGTTCTATAGCTGGAGATGACACTATATTTCTTGCAACACGAAGTGAAAATGATGCTGTTAACTTAATGGAAAAGATCAATCGAGTTGTAAATTCGAATCACTAGGGGGAAGATAGATGTTACAACATCTATATGTAAAAGATATTGCGTTAATTGATGAAGTAGCAATTGATTTTAACGATCAGTTAAACATTTTGACAGGTGAAACCGGTGCTGGTAAATCTATACTAATAGGTTCTATTAACATAGCTTTAGGGCAAAGAGGAGCTAAGGATTTGGTTAGAAAAGGAACAGAAAAAGGAAGTGTTGAACTACTTTTTCAAGTGGAACCTCCTATCGTCGAGAAAATAAGAAGTCAAGGATTTAGCTGTGGAGATGATGGGCAGATTGTGATTAGTCGCGTCATTTCAAGTGCGGGACGAAGTCACAGTAAAATCAATGGTGAAACAGTCACTAATCAATCAGTTAAGCAATTAGCATCTTTATTAATTGATATTCACGGTCAACACGAACATCAATCATTACTTGATGAACAGAAACACATCGATCTTCTGGATATGTTTTGTAAAGATGAACTTAAGCCAGGCTTGGATAAATTATCAGTGCTTTTAAATGACTATCACGCTTTAGAAACTCAGATGCGGAAACTAGGAGTTAGCGATCAAGAGAAAGAAAGAAGAATAAGTATCCTTGAGTATGAAATCAAAGAAATAAATGAAGCTAACTTAATCCAAGGTGAAGATGATCGTTTACTACAGCAAAGAAAAAGGTTAATGAACTCAAAAAGATTATATGATGGATGTAATGAGATTCATACACGCCTTAAAGGTGATTTTGATACAAACATGGACGTTCTAACCAATGTGAATGATTGTATACAAGTACTAAAAGAAATGGTGACTTACGATGATAACTTGAAAGAAACCTTAAACAACCTTGAGAATGCAAGTATTTGGTTAGAGGAAGTCTCTTCTGATGTCAGAGATTACATAAATACCATTGATCATGATGAGGACTCATTAATGGAAGTTGAAAGCAGATTAGATGTTATTCAAAAGATGAAACGAAAATACGGTCACTCCATTGAAGAAGTCTTGGCTTATCATGATGAAGCTAGCAAAGAACTAAAACAATTATTAGATATTGAGGAAGAATTAGAACGACTTAGAAAGGAATTAAGTCATTATAAGAATAAAATCTTAAAAGTATGTGAATCACTTAATGCTGTAAGAGTAAAAACTGCAAGAAATGTTCAAGAAAGAATTGAAAATATCTTGAAGACACTCCAATTTGATTATGCAAAATTTGTGATTCAAGTTAATAAAAGAAATGGATTCACTTACACAGGTTATGATGATGTTAGATTCCTTATATCTACCAATATCGGTGAAGACGTTAAGCCACTTACAGATATAGCATCAGGCGGTGAAATGAGTCGTATTATGCTAGCTCTAAAAACGGTGTTGGCTGAGATAGATGAAATACCTACTTTGATTTTTGATGAAATAGATACTGGCATAAGTGGACGAACTGCTCAAAAAGTTGCTGAAAAACTCAACATGATTGCAGAGTACCATCAAGTCCTTTGTATCACCCATTTGCCGCAGATAGCTGCCATGGCAGATGAACATCTTTTAATCGAAAAAACAAGTAATAGTTCGAAAACCACTACTCAAGTGAGAAGACTTAATGACCTTGAAAGTCAAGAAGAGCTGGCTAGATTATTAAGCGGTGCTTCCATTACAGAAACAACTTTAGAAAATGCAAGAGAGATCATTAATTTAGCAAATAGAATAAAAAGTAATAATTAAATATTAGTTTCTTTTATTTTAGATATGAAAAAAACACATACTATAGTATGTGTTTTTTTTTATAATTTTTTACTTTTTTCAATTTAATCATGGCTTAACTAAGATACCATGAAATTAAATGTATAGGTATTAATAACTAGTATAATCCTTTTAGAAAAAGGTTAATTTATATTTGTATATAAATTAATCTTTGGAAAAAATGACCTGAACAACAGGAATTATTCACAGGATGTGATTGTTTAATGACACAGAGAAAGAAAAAGATTCTAAGGGGAATTATACTATCTATTTTTTTAGTTTTACTAGCATCACCTTATTTTATATTACAATATGTGATTCCCAATAATATTAATTTTCTATTAGGAAAAGAACATTCATTGGAATTTCTTTTACCACTTGAGGCTGAAATACAAGTAGAAGAAGAAATCTTATATGTTAACGAGAATTATATGAAACCAAACGATAACATTGAGATTAACAAACCATTTACTGTTACGTTTAATGAAATTGGGGAATATAAAGTAAGTTTGAAATTATTTGGAATTATACCCATTAAACAAGTTAATGTTGATGTAATTGAACCTTATGAACTTATTCCATGTGGTAAAACTATTGGGGTGGAAATGGAAACTGATGGTATACTTGTATTAGGGTTGGGATCTGTTCAAGGTGATGATAGTAAGTATTATGAACCTTGCAGAGGAAAACTTTATACTGGGGATTTAATAATCGAAGCTAATGATCGCTTACTTAAGGATAAATATGATTTAATAGATGTTATAGAAAACAGTGATGGTGTTCCTATAGATTTAAAGATTAATCGATCTGGTGCTTATAAACATGTGGTTGTAGAACCAGTGAAAAGTTCTTCTGATCATGAATATAGGCTTGGAATCTGGGTGAGAGATAATACACAAGGTATAGGTACAATTACCTATATTAATCCTAAAACCATGTTATATGGAGCCTTAGGTCATGGGATAACAGATGTGGATACAAAGGAATTGATGTCCTTAAAAGATGGAATGATCACTAATGCTGATATAATTTCCATAACTAGAGGTGAAAAGGGTGCACCAGGAGAAATAGAGGGTGTCATACTTAGTGATGATCGAAATATACTTGGTGATGTTCGAGTTAATAGTAATGAGGGAATCTTTGGTAAAATCAATAATAAAGACTGCGAACTTTTGAAGCAGAGTACATTACCTATAGCATTACAACATGAAGTTAAAGAGGGAGAAGCTTATATTCTAACTGATGTTGCTGGACAGGGGATCCAGGATTATCAAGTGAACATAACTAAGGTCTCAAACTTTAATAATGCTAACTCTAAAGGGATGGTTGTTGAAATAACAGATGATCAACTATTGAATAAGACTAACGGAATTGTTCAAGGGATGAGTGGAAGTCCAATCATTCAAAATGGCAAAATCATTGGAGCAGTCACTCACGTGTTTGTACAAAATCCATCCAAAGGTTACGGAATTTATATAGAAAACATGCTTAAAAAGGAAAAGCTAATTGAGAATTAATATAAAATTGAATATGATTCATTTGGCATATTAATGAAAATTGAAAGTAATTTAAAATTAATGTTGATTTTATGAAGGAAAAGGTATATAATGGAAATATATAACATTACCAAATAAACGACTGGTAATAGGTTTAAGGGGGTAAAACGTTGGAAAATCGTAAAATAAGTATACTATTAGCTGACGACAATCGAGAATTTAGAGAGATACTAGCTGAATACATCAATAATCAACTAGACATGGAAGTTATTGCACAAGCTGGTAATGGATTAGAAGCTTGTGAGCTCATCAAGCAAAAAGAACCTGACGTTGTAATACTTGATATTATAATGCCTCATCTTGACGGATTGGGAGTCCTAGAAAAATTAAGCGAAACAAAGGTTAACAAATTCCCAACTGTGATTATGTTATCTGCTGTTGGTCAAGATAAGATAACTGAAAGAGCTCTTATGCTAGGAGCAGATTATTATATAGCTAAACCATTTGAGTTGGATACGCTTATCACAAGAATACGTCAACTTAATGGCTCGTTTAAAATAATAAAATCAGTTTCACATAATAATTCATTATTGCATCAGAGTTCATTATCATCAGGTCCTATTAAGGACTTAGAAACAGAAGTTACCAATATTATTCATGAGATTGGTATCCCAGCTCATATAAAAGGGTATCAATACCTAAGAGATGCTATTATGATGGCAATCGAGGATATGGAAATACTTAACTCAATCACTAAGCAATTGTATCCATCCATAGCTAAAAAGTTCAATACGACGCCAAGTCGTGTAGAAAGAGCTATTCGCCATGCTATTGAGGTAGCTTGGTCAAGAGGTAAAGTGGATACCATTGATAAGTTATTTGGCTATACCATTAACAATGGTAAAGGCAAACCAACAAATAGTGAGTTTATCGCTCTTATCGCTGATCGATTAAGATTAGAGATGAAAGTATCTTAATATAAGAAAAGATTAAAACACCTAGTATTTATTAGATCAATAAACATTAGGTGTTTTTGTTTTTGTCAATTGAGAATACCATGGTTATAAGCTACCTAAGAGCTGAAAGAATAGAATGTATAACAAAAGCACCCATATAGAGTGCTTTTATATCAGATATCAGACTTAATAAGCTGATTAACAGTTTCTGCTTCCGGGGTTACATACAAGGTCTTCTGTTGGAAGTAGATCACGAAGCCGGGTTTTGAACCATTTGGCTTTTTAACATGCCGCTTTTCAGTATAATCAACGGGTACAGTGCTGGAGTTTTTAGCTTTACTATAGTAGGCTGCAATAGTAGCTGCTTCAAAAATACTTTGCTCTGTATACTCCCCTAAATTGGTGCGTAAGATCACATGAGAACCTGGTATATCCTTAGTGTGGAACCAAAGATCCCCACTTGCTGCAGTCTTAAAGGTTAACTGATCATTTTGTGTATTGTTTTTGCCTACATAGCCCTCGATACCTTCAGAAGTTATAAATTTCAATGGGTTGGATTTCTGTTGTCTTCTTCCTTTTTCTTTGGGTTTCTTACCATAACCTTCGTTATAAAGTTCTCTACGGATATCGACCAGGTCTTGCTCATTCTCAGCAATCTCAAGAGAGGTCATTAATGATTCTAAATACTCAATTTCTTCATCAGTTTGTTTTAGTTGTTCAATAGTTGCTTCTTCAGTTCTTTTAGCTTTATTATATTTCTTATAGTAAGCTTGAGCATTTTCAGAAGGTGTGAAGTTAGGATTCAATGGAATGGAAACAGTCTCAGTATCTTCCGAATAGTAATTCATAGCTTCTAGTTGTTCATCACCCTTTTGGATAGCATATATATGGGCAGTAATGAGCTCGCCATAGAGTTTGTATTGCTCTCTATTTTTGGTATCTTTTAATTGTTTAACTTGGAGATTTTTCTTTTTATAGCAGCGTTCAATATTATTATGAAGCATTTTTCTCAAATCATAAGACTTTTGCTTTAAACGATTATATTGATCCTTTTCCCGGTAATAATACTCTAAGAGGGTAGAAAAATCATCAAATGTTTTTTTACTATGATCAGAGAAATAAGTAAGAGGAATAGATGAAAAATCAACCATCTTACTATTGCTCATATACACACTGAAGTCAAATTCCCCACGTTGTAAGTTATCCATAATATCATTGATGGTACTATAAAGTTGATGGAATTGTATTTCTGTTACCTCGCTGCAATGCATAGAACCATCTAATCCAGACCTACTCAGTATTTCAGTAGCGACTTGTGGGCTAATGCCATTAAAAGTTTGATAAATACCTTTATGAAGCTCCGAAGTTTTTTGCTTTAAGTATTCATAAGCCCTAAATTCATTGTTTACTTCCATTGGGTTTAGCTTATTTTGAGGTGGTAAAGTATACAATACCCCAGGTAAAATTACTCGAACAGAGCTTATATCTGGTGTAATGTGTTTGATACTATCAATAACATTATTTTCATCATCTACTAAGATGATATTACTATGCTTACCCATGATCTCAATGATAAGACGCTTCTTACACAAATCGCCCATTTCATTTTTATTCTCAATGGTCATTTCAATGATTCGGTCAAATTCAACCTGCCTTATGTCTAATAGCTTTCCACCTGCTAAATGTTTTCTAAGTAACATGCAAAACATGGGTGGATGATCCGGGTTATTCTTTTTAATTGCAGTTAGATGAATGCGTGGGTTACTTGAACTGCAACTTAACAATAATTTCTTGTTGCCTGATTTACTTCGTATAGCCATAATTAATTCATCACGTTCTGGTTGATGTATTTTATCAATTCTTGCTTCTGCAAGAAGGTTATTCAGTTCATGAGCGATGGTATATACAGATAAACCGTCAAAGGCCATTTGAATCACTCCTTTATGCTATATTATTAACCTCGATTATTTACAGTAAACAATTCAGTTAGAGCCCATTTATTAAGTTGATATTATTTATTAAAATATAAATAATTGAAGCCTTTTCATATTATAATGAAACTTTTCATTAAGATATCCAAATTAGTATATCACTTATGTGTATTATTTTCAAATTGTTAACAGGTATACTTGTTGACGTTAGTTTAAGAGTAGTTTATAATACAAGGATAGGATATAAAGTACAATCAAATAATAAGGATGAATTGAAAAGCTTGATATATTGATTGACATATTTATGTTAAAAGAAAAGAGATGAGAATGATGATAAAAAGTATGACAGGGTTCGGCCGTGGTGAACATATGAAAGAGAATAAGAAGTTTACTGTTGAAGTGAAGACAGTTAACCATAGATACGGCGATTTTAACATAAAAATGACTAAGAAATTTAGTTTTTTAGAATCTGAAGTTAAAAACTTATTGAAAAAATATATCTCAAGAGGAAAAATTGATGTTTATATTAGTTATGAAGACCAATCTGAAGAGTCCAGTAGCGTAAAAGTGAACGGTCCACTTTTAAAAGAATATAAAGATAAACTTGGCTTAATAGGTGAAGAGTACGGTATTAAAAATGATTTAAACTTATCCATTCTTTCACGCTTCCCAGAAGTTCTTAAATTAGAAGAACAAAAATATGATGAAGAGCTCATTTGGGAGGTTCTCAGTACTGCAATTACTCAGGCAGTTGAGAATGTTATTGCAATGCGTAAAAAAGAAGGGGCATCTTTAGTCCTAGATTTAAATACTAAATTAGATCATATGCAAGAGTTAACGAAACAGATAGAAGAAAGATCACCATTAGTTGTTACAGAATACCGTGAGCGACTTAATAGTCGGCTACAAGAATTATTATCAGATAATACAGTTGATGAAAATCGCATAGCTCAAGAAGTCGCAGTATTTGCTGATCGTTGCGCTATTGATGAAGAACTCGTTCGTCTTGAAAGTCATATCAAGCAGGTAAGAAGTACATTACAAGCTAAGGGATCAGTTGGACGTAAATTAGATTTTCTTGCTCAGGAGATGAATAGAGAAGCGAATACGATCGGTTCTAAAGCTAATGATTTACAAATCACAGGGTTTGCTATAGAATTAAAAGCAGAAATTGAAAAAATACGAGAACAAATACAAAATATCGAATAGGGTAAGAGGTGGTTTTACATGGCTATTAAGCTAATCAACATCGGCTTTGGTAATATTGTTGCAGCCAATCGATTAATAGCAATAGTTAGTCCAGAATCGGCTCCTATTAAGAGAATTATTCAAGAAGCTAGGGAAAAGGGAATGTTAATCGATGCCACTTATGGACGTCGTACAAGAGCAGTTCTTATTGCTGATAGTGACCATGTCATATTATCTGCTGTTCAGCCAGAAACAGTAGCACATCGGTTAAATAGTAAAGATAAACCTACTTCTGAGGGATTAGGTTCAACGGAACTTTAGAGAAAATGATTTGCTTAAGTTACGAGGAGGATATTATGAACAGTCACAAAGGTTTACTAATCGTTATTTCTGGATTTTCTGGAGCAGGGAAGGGAACAGTTGTTAAAGAATTAGTTGAACAATACGACTATGCTTTATCTATTTCTGCAACTACAAGACAACCACGTATGAATGAAAGAAATGGAGAGCATTACTTTTTTATAGACAAAGAGGATTTTGAAGAGAAGATCAAAAAAGAAAAATTTTTTGAGTGGGCAGAATATTGTAATCATTATTATGGAACGCCAAAAGACTTCGTTTATGAGCGCATTAATGAAGGGAAAGACGTCATCTTAGAAATAGAAGTTCAGGGAGCATTTAAAATTTTAGAACAATGCCCCGAAGCAATATTAATTTTTGTTACTGCTCCAAGTATTAACGAATTGAAGAAGCGTCTTATAGGTAGGGGGACTGAAACCTCTGAAGTAGTTCAAAAACGTATTCAAAGAGCCTATGAAGAGGTTGACATGATTAAAGATTACGATTATATTGTTATAAATGAAGATGTAAAACAATGTGCAAAAGATATTCATACCATTGTTGTATCTGAACACATGCATGTGAAGAATGCTATGGAATTACCTGAACGCTTAAAAGAGCAATTTATGACTGTACTCTCTGAATAATAAGAATAGAGAAATTTGATCAAAATCATATAAGCAAGTGTGAAGAAAATATCACTTAGTGATTTGTGGCTTTGACCTGATAAAAAGTCATATAGAAATTATAGAAATTATAGAAATGAAGGAGTCGATTAAATGTTACATCCATCTTATACGGAATTAATGGAAACTATTAATGAGGAGATTAAGAGAAATGGTGATGAAGCTATAAAAAGCCGTTACTCAATTGTAATCGCCACAGCTAAAAGAGCACGTCAAATTATACAAGGTGATGAAGCATTAGTTAACGTGCAAGGTAAAAAACCATTAAGTGTAGCAGTTAATGAAATGAAAGACGGTAAATTAAATTTATTTAGAGTAGATGAATAGGAATGAGTTTTCATGCAAAATACCTATGCTGATGTGATCATATCCATCAACGTTGCAACGTTAGATAAGATTTTTCAATATAAAATTCCTACTGAATTGATTCAAAAAGCACAAGTAGGTAAACGTGTCAGCGTTCCATTTGGATATGGGAATCGTTATGAAACAGGATATATAATTGGTATAGGTCAACATCTTTCATGGGAAGAAGATAAGGTCAAGACCATTAAAGAAGTGTTGGATGAGGAAGAAGCTATTAGTGAAGAATTAATCCTTTTAGCTAGGTGGATGAAAGATCGTTATTTAGCTACTCTTTCCTCATGTTTACAGACCATCATTCCAAAACAATTAATTAATGCAGAACGCTATCTAGACATAGCTGATTACAATACTATTGATAAAGTTATAGAGGAAGTTAAGAAACGTGGTTATAAACGCCAGTATGAATTGCTTCATTACCTTTATTGTCATGGTGTAACAAATGTAAAGAGTCTAAAGGGAATGATACCAGCATCGGTTATTAATACGTTGCTAAAGAAGGGAATTATTCGTTATAGCGAACCTGGAGATAAAGAAGATGATGACGAAGAATTCTTGTTGGAAGAGCCTTTAACCTTAGGGTATGAGCAACAAAAAGTTTATAATAAAATTATTTCGTCAATATGTGAAAATAAATTTAGCCAGTATTTACTTCAAGGTGTTACTGGAAGTGGTAAGACAGAAGTATATATGCAGCTTATCGAAGAGGTCTTACACCAAGGAAAAGAAGCGATTGTATTGGTGCCAGAAATCGCCTTAACACCTCAGATGGTTCACAAGTTCAAAAGCAGGTTTGGAAGCTTAGTGGGTGTAACCCATAGCCGCTTAAATCAAACTGAGAGACTTACTGTTTGGAAGGGCGCGAGAGATGGGCAAATAAAAGTTGTTCTAGGACCAAGATCTGCAGTTTTCGCACCTTTTAGTCAATTAGGTATTGTTATTATTGATGAAGAACATGAGCTATCTTATAAATCGGAAACTCATCCTAAGTATAATACGATAGAGGTAGCAAAGAAACGCTGTGAAATGCAAAACGGAGTTCTATTATTAGGTTCGGCAACACCTTCTGTAAACACCTTTTATGAAGCATCCAAGGGCAATATGAGCTATTTAGCCATGCAAAAACGTGTGGCTGGAGCCATGCCAAAAGTAGAATTAGTGGACATGCGCATTGAACTTGAAAATGGCAACAAGAATGTATTTAGCCGTTCTTTACATGAAGCCATAGAAGATCGACTAGAAAAAGGTCAGCAAATTATTTTATTTTTGAACAGAAGAGGGCATTCAACTTTTGTTTCCTGTCGAAGTTGCGGATTTGTTTTGAAATGTCCCAATTGTGATTTACCTTACACATACCATAGAAGCGACCATAAGATGCAATGTCATCATTGTGGTCTCAAAGTTGGGATTCATGAAAAATGTCCTTCATGCCAATCGAAGTACATTAAGTATTTTGGCGTAGGTACTCAAAAAATTGAGTACTTAATTGAGAAAACATTTCCTACTGCACGAATTTTAAGAATGGATCTAGATACGACAACGAAAAAGAATGCACACGAAAAGTATTATCATGATTTTAAAGCAGGAAAAGCGGATATATTAATTGGTACACAGATGATTGCAAAAGGTTTGGACTTTCCTAATGTAACGCTAGTTGGTGTAATCGCAGCAGATATGTCTCTATACAGTTCTGATTTTAGAGCGGCTGAAAGAACATTTCAACTGTTAACACAAGTTGCTGGTCGTGCTGGGAGAAACAAATATCCTGGTGAGGTGATTATACAAACCTATAGTCCCGAAAATTATGCCGTTCAGGCAGCGTTATATCAAGATTATGATCTTTTTTATCAACAAGAGATCTTATTTAGAGAGAATATGGACTATCCACCATTTACAAATATCCTTACTTTTCTCATTCAGCATCATTCAGAAAAATTGGTTGTTGAGTCCATTCAGACGTTATATAGTATCTTGCAATATTATGGTGCGACTAAGGGGTTTGAAATAATCGGACCTGCACCGGCTAACTTAAGTAAGTTGAAAAATAATTACAGATGGCATATAATTGTTAAGCATAAAGATTACGGACGTTTAAAAAACTATGCTGAGTACTGTATGAAAGTTTTTTATAAATATAATAAATCAGTAACTTTATTGTACGACCTAAATCCTTTAATCATACATTAAATGAGGTAATAAGTTTAGCTGATAGAATTGGAGAGGAGGGTTAAAATGGCTTTAAGACAAATTAGAAAAGACAATGATGACATTCTTAGCAAAAAATCTAAAGTTGTGACAGAAATTAATGAAAAAATTCAAATACTTATTGATGATATGTTAGATACTATGTATGAGGCCGATGGTGTTGGTTTAGCCGCACCACAGATAGGCATTCTGAAAAGAATTATAGTCATTGATATTGGCGAAGGTCCAATTATTATGATTAATCCTGAAATAGCATCTGAAAATGGTGAGCAATGTGAAATTGAAGGGTGTTTGAGCATCCCAGGTGTATCTGGTACTGTCAATAGACCTGCTAAAGTTACAGTCAAGTTTACTGACCGTGAAGGCAATGAACAAAAGATGACAGGTAAAGGACTATTGGCTAGAGCGTTTTGTCATGAGATCGATCATCTAAACGGCGTATTATTTACTGATAAAGTGATTGATTATGTAAACGATTAGAGCATAATGAATCATCTGACCGATGGAAAGTATAAAAGGAGTGTACAATAGATGAAAGTTGTATTTATGGGAACTCCAGATTTTGCAGTTCCTACATTAGAGGCTTTAATTGAGGAGTATGATGTGGTAACTGTGTTAACTCAGCCAGATCGACCTAGAGGTAGAGGTAACAAAGTGACACCTTCACCGGTGAAGGAAGTTGCTTTAAAATATAATATTCCAGTTTTTCAACCAGAAAAATTAAGAAAAGAAGAGGGGACTATCGCAAAACTCAAGGAGATGAAGCCTGATGTTATCGTTGTGATAGCTTATGGTCAAATTCTTCCTAGGGAAGTGCTTGATATTCCTAAATATGGTTGTATTAATGTTCATGGTTCCTTGCTACCTAAGTACAGAGGAGCAGCACCAATTCAAAGATCTATCATTGATGGTGAACATGTAACAGGTGTTACAACTATGTACATGGATGTTGGGTTGGATACAGGGGATATGATTTTAAAAGAAGAGATTGCTATCCTTGATGAAGATACAGCAGGTAGTTTACATGATAAAATGTCTGTTGTAGGTGCTAAAGTGCTCATTGATACCCTAAAACTCATTGAGAAGAATGAAGCACCTAGAGAGAAACAAGATGATGCTTTATCCACATATGCAACAATCTTAAAAAAGAAAGATGGTTTGATCCATTGGGGAAAAAGTAATGAAGAGATAGTTAATCTCATCAGAGGTCTTAATCCTTGGCCAAGTGCCTACACTTATTTAGATGGTAAGATTCTAAAGGTTTGGGGAGCTAAGGCTGTTCATGAAAAAGATATTGAGGGGTTACCAGGACAAATTGTAGATATTGAAAATGATAATCTAATTGTTAAAACAGGACATGGCTTAGTTAAAATCTGTACTGTTCAATTACAAGGTAGAAAACGCATGCCTGTTAAAGAATTTTTGAAGGGTTATCAAGTAGATACTACAACTGTATTAGGAGTAAATGTCTAAGGAGTGGTAACTTATGTATAATATGTTTTATATGTTTTATGATCCAACATATTTTTTAATTTTAATTGGAATGGTTCTTTCATTGGCTGCACAGGCAAAAGTTAAAGGTACTTTTACTAAGTATAGTCAAGTCACAAGTTTTAGCGGCTATACAGGTGCAGAGATTGCTAGAAAAATTCTTGATAATGCAGGTTTATTTGATGTACGGATTGAACATATTCGTGGGAACTTATCGGACCATTATGATCCAAGAAATAAAGTGTTACGTCTATCCGATTCAGTTTATGCCAGTCGCTCAGTTGCGGCTATTGGTGTTGCAGCCCATGAGGTAGGTCATGCTATTCAACATCAAAAGAACTATGCGTTTCTAACCATACGTAATGCTATTTTGCCTGCTGCTAACTTAGGTTCAAAGTTAGCATTCCCTATTATTCTATTAGGGCTTTTGTTTGCAGGACCATTGGTTCAAATTGGAGTCATTTTATTTGGGGCTGTACTATTATTCCAAGTGGTAACATTACCTGTTGAGTTTAATGCTTCAAGTAGGGCACTTCAAATATTAAGTAGCCATAATTACTTGTCTCAAGATGAAACTGAGCAAGCCAAGAAAGTGTTGTCTGCAGCAGCTATGACATATGTAGCAGCAGCAGTAGCAACATTCCTATCATTTATAAGGTTAATTATTTTATTTGGAAATAGAGATTAGATTAACTAGAGGGGCGTTACTTTGGTAACGCTCTTTGCTTTGTAGAGCAGGAAAGGAGTATTGTAAACGTGTTTTATAATGCTAGAAAGATAGCGGTGGATATTTTAAAAGCGGTCTATTATGAAGAAGCTTACAGTAATTTAACGATTAATCGATTTTTTAATCAATATGATGTAGAAGAAAAAGATCGTAGTTTTATAACAAGGATTGTATATGGAACGATACAGAATACTTATTACATCGATCATGTCATAAATACTTACTCAAAGGTGAAGACTAAAAAGATGAAGCCTTTGATTCTCATAACTTTACGTATGTCTATTTATCAGATATTGTTCATGGAAAAGGTACCAGATTCTGCTGCTTGTAATGAAGCTGTGAAATTAATCAAGAAAACACCATATGGACGATTGGCAGGGTTTGTCAATGGGGTATGCCGATCTGTGGCTAGAGGCGATAAAGAAGTTAAATTGCCAGATTTCCAAAAGCAACCTTTAGAGTATTTATCCATTAAATATTCATTCCCAATCTGGCTTCTAGAAATTTGGTATAGTGAATTAGAGGATTATAGAGCTCTGGAAGAGCTTCTTGATAAAATGAACCAACCAAAAGGTGTGACTCTTCGATGCAATACATTAAAAACCACACCTGATCAGTTGAAAAGTTTATTCGATGAGAAAGGTGTAGAATATGATAGAGGCCAATACACGAAAGAAGCCTTTCACATCAAGAAAGGATCCAGTGTTACTAATCTACCTGGCTTTGAAGAAGGTTTATTTACTGTACAGGATGAGAGTTCTATGTTAGTCGCTTATGCAATGGCACCTGATAAAGGTGATGTTATCTTGGACTTATGTTCGGCACCTGGTGGTAAGGCAACTCATATAGCCCAATGGACTGATGACCAATGTATGATTATTTCCAAAGATTTACATGCTCATAAAATTGAGTTAATAGTAGAAAATTGTGAACGCCTTGGAATAACTTCTGTAAAAGCTGAGGTTGGTGATGCAACAGTTTTGGATGAAACTTTAATTGAGAAAGCTGATAAAGTACTTGTGGATGCTCCTTGTTCGGGGTTGGGGATTATTAATAATAAGCCTGAAATTAAATTAAATAAAGACTTAGATGATATTCAATCATTAATTAAGATACAAAGAAAAATTTTAAGTGTGGCAGCTAGGTATGTCAAAAAGGGTGGGGTTCTAATTTATAGCACTTGCACCATCAATAAAAAGGAGAATAGCGATAATATCAAATGGTTCACTGAGAATTATCCATATGAATGTATGAGTTTGAAGAAACATTTGCCTGAATCTTTAGATTGTGATACTATTGATAATGGATATGTACAACTTTTACCACAGGAACATGGGACAGATGGTTTCTTTATCGCTAAAATGATTCGAAAGGATTAAGAAGATGAAACAAGAAATCAATGCTTTGAATATGGAAGAATTGGAATTAGCTCTCATTGAATTGAATGAGAAGAAATTCCGAGCAAAACAGATATTTAAATGGCTTCATGAAAAGATGGTAACCAATTTTGGTGACATGTCCAATTTATCGAAATCGTTGATAGACAAGTTAGACGAGAACTTCTATATTACATCCATGAATGTTTTGGAACGATTAGAGTCAAAAGATCAGACTATAAAATATTTATTTCAATTACATGATCATCATATCATTGAAACAGTACTAATGAAGTACAAACATGGTTATAGTATATGTATCTCTTCGCAAGTGGGATGTCGTATGGGATGTAACTTCTGTGCGTCAACCATTGATGGGTTAGAACGGAATTTAACTAGCGGTGAGATGTTAGCTCAAATATATACAATTCAAAGAGAAAAAGACATTAAAATAAGAAATGTTGTTGTTATGGGTAGTGGTGAACCATTAGAAAATTTGGACCATCTATTGAGATTCATTGAGTTAATTAATATACCTGAAGGACAAAACATAGGTCAAAGAAACATAACAGTTTCTACATGTGGACTTGCAGAACAAATTAGAAAACTTGCGAAGGCTAATTTACAAATTACATTAGCGGTATCTCTTCATGCGCCCTACGATGATATACGGCAAAGTATGATGCCTATTAATCGCAAATACAGTATTCAAACTTTGTTTGACGCTTGTGATTATTATACCCAGAGTACAAATAGAAGAATAACCTATGAATACGCGCTTATTCGAGGTGTTAATGATACTGATGCCTGTGCTAATGAGTTAGCGCGTCTACTGAAGCATCGTTTATCACACATCAATCTTATACCCGTAAATGATGTTATAGAACGTGAATATGAGAAGAGTAGTGAAGTACGCATTCAAGCTTTCGCTGGTCAACTAGAGAAAAAAGGCATTAATGTAACCATTCGAAGAGAACTTGGTAGTGATATTAATGCAGCTTGTGGACAACTAAGAAAGAGTTATCAAGACAAAGAGAAGTAGTATTAAGAGAATTAATGTAATTCTTTGATTAAGTGAGGTGGTAATATGCGCTATTCCAGCTTATGTGATACAGGCAAATTACGAAAAATCAATCAAGATAATATATTTTGTTCCAGTGATGAGGTTGGTTGTTTACCTAATTTGTATATTGTTGCAGATGGTATGGGGGGGCATAATGCGGGTGAATTAGCATCCCAATTGTCCATAGAATACTTTCTAGTATTTTTGCGAGAACAAGAGAATCAACCATGTGATATAGAGATGGTGTTAAATAAAGGAATTGAAAAAGTTAATAGATTGGTTTACAATAAATCTTTGAATGATCCCCATTGTCAAGGAATGGGTACAACATTTATATGCGCTACTTATAAAATGGATACCCAAGAACTTTACGTTGCAAACGTAGGTGATAGTCGTTTGTATGCAATTGGTCAAGAGATTAAGAAAGTCACTGTAGATCACTCCCTTGTAGAGGAGATGATTAAAGGTGGCGAACTGACAGAACAAGAAGCTAGGAATCATCCGAAAAAGAACATAATTACACGTGCGGTAGGAGTAGAATCTAATCTTACTGTAGATACTTACATTGTCGACTGTAAAGATATGACCCATATATTGTTATGTTCCGATGGTTTAACGAATATGCTTGATGAAGAAGAAATGAAAAAACTTATTGATCAAGCAGGCAGCGTTGAAGAAGCATGCCGCGTATTAGTAGAAGAAGCTAATGAAAGAGGCGGCTATGACAATATATCCGTTATATTAATAGAAACCCAAAAAGAAGTAGGTGAATTGAATTGTTAGAAGTTGGTACACTTTTGGGAAATCGTTATGAAATCATTAAAAAAATAGGTGCTGGCGGTATGTCAGTTGTATATAAAGCAAAATGTCAAAAATTAAATCGATTTGTTGCTATCAAAGTTCTACGAGAAGAATTTGCTAATGATGATACCTTTGTGACCAAATTTAGAGTAGAGGCTCAAGCTGCTGCAAGTTTATCGCATCCCAATATTATCAATGTCTTTGATGTAGGGAGCGATAACGGTACGCATTATATCGTCATGGAATTAATCGAAGGAGAAACTTTACAACAATATGTAAGGATTAATGGACCTTTATCTTCAAAAGAAACTTTGGAAATTGCAATTAAAATTGCTAAAGCTTTAAAGGTAGCCCATGCTAACAAAATAGTACATCGGGACATTAAGCCACAAAATATCATTATATCTCACAAAGGAGATGTAAAGGTAACTGATTTTGGAATAGCTAGAGCAGCATCAACATCTACTATTACATCTAGTGCTAATGCAATAGGTTCAGTACATTACTTTTCTCCTGAACAAGCCAGAGGTGGCTATGTTGATGAAAAGAGTGATTTATACTCACTAGGGATAACCATGTTTGAAATGGTTACAAATACTGTACCTTTTCAGGCAGAGAGTCCTGTAACTGTAGCTATCCAGCATATCAAAGATGAATTTCCAAGACCAAGTACTGCAAATGAACAGGTGACGGAGAGTTTAGAGGCAATTATTATGAAAGCGACTCTTAAGAAACCTGAAAGACGATACCAAACAGCCAATGAGATCATTGATGATATGAAAAAGGCCTTAGAGGATCCCAATAATACCTTTGTTGAAATGGTAGATGCAATGGATTCACCTACAATTAATATTACAGGTGATGATTTACGTAAAATAAAAGAAGAGACAGCAGATTTTGAAATAACATCGATTGAAGATAACGATAATGATATAGAAGAAGATTCAGGGAAGAATGATAAAGTTGTTGTGATTAGTGCTGTAGTTACTTCATTAATTATTATTAGCTTCTTAGTATATGCAGCCTTGAATATATTTAACGCAGCAGATCCTAATGAACCGGCAGTTGTTATTAGTAACGTGCAAGTTCCTGACTTAAAAGGTGTTTCTTTTGAAGAAGCAAAACAACAGTTAAATGATATGGGCTTAGAGATAAAAAAAGTTAGTGAACAATATGCTGATGCTTACGATGAAGGTGACATAGTCGAACAAGTACAAGGTGCTTCAACAGTTCTTAAACAAGGTGATGTTGTAGAAGTTGTTGTGAGTTTAGGTGAAGAGAAAATTGATGTACCTCCTGTTACTAATGAAAATTACGAAGCTGCAAAAGCGACTCTTATTGATAAAGGTCTTAAAGTGGAAGTAATAACTACTTATGATGACAATGTTCAAGCCGGTAATGTTATTAGCCAATCACCATCAGCTAATGCAAAAGTTAGTAGGGGTGAAACCATTACTCTTATGGTGAGTAATGGGAAGGAGGATAATAAAATAATTGTACCTAAAGTGAAAGATTTAACAGAGAGTGAAGCAATAGCTGAACTGTCTAATGTTGGTCTTGTATTAGGTAAAATTAATCCTTATCATCATGATACTGTAGAAGAAGGCTATGTCATTGCTCAAACAGTAGAGGCTGGTAGCAAAGTAAAAGCTGGTTATGTGGTGGATTTAGCTGTAAGTCTTGGTCCAGATCCTAATAAAGATGATGAAGAAAACATTGAAACACCTGAATTAGAGATTGAACCAATTGATGAAGAGAGAAATGATGGCCAGAATGATGATAATGAAACAGGTAATGATAGTACGGAAGATTTAAAAAGTCAAACTATCGTTATTCCAGACTTATTAGGTGACGAACTGGAAAGTGGTCAATTAACAGTTGTTCTTAAGTTTGAAGACGAAGTCGATTTAGTTCCTATTTTCAATGACCAAATTACTCATGAGAGCTTCCCTATAGAGGTGCCAGCAAAAGGAAATGGAAATGCAACTGTGTTAATTTACTTAGAGGGGAAATTAGTACGACAAGACCCCGTATCGTTTGAATAAGGAGCCTTAATGCATGCAAGGTAAGATAATAAAAGGTATAGCAGGTTTTTACTATGTGGACACAAAAGAAAAAGGTATCATAGAATGCAAGGCAAGGGGTGTTTTTCGGAAAAAGAACATAACACCTCTTATTGGTGATGAAGTCGAATTTGAAATTGGTAAGAATGGGAAAGGGTATATTAATGAAATCTTTCCTAGAAAAAATTCATTAATTCGACCAACAGTAGCCAATGTAGATCAAGCAATTATTGTTTTTGCAGCTAAAAAGCCTGATCCTAATTTTTCATTATTGGATAGATTCTTAATATTAGCTGAAGAACAGGGAATTGATGTAGTCATTTGTTTTAATAAAGTAGAATTAATTAGTCAAGATCAACTTAAGGGATTAGTCGATGATTACTTGAAAACAGGCTATAAGGTTATATATACAAGTGTAAAAAAGCAAATAGGTGAAGAAGTTCTGAGAGAAGTATTAACTGATAAAACAACTGTCTTTGCTGGACCTTCAGGAGTTGGCAAATCTTCTATGCTGAATATGGTCAGTAAAGATTTGCAGTTAAAAACAGGAGAAATAAGTGAGAAAATAGAACGAGGAAAACACACAACAAGGCATGCGGAGTTGATGCCTTTTGAAGCTGGAGGTTATGTAGTAGATACACCAGGATTTTCGTCTCTTAATTTGTTCCATATACCTTATGAAGAGTTAAAAGATTATTTTCCTGAATTTAATGAGCATGAGCCCTATTGTAAATTTAAAGGTTGCATGCATATTCATGAACCCGTTTGCGGTGTGAAAGATGCCGTAGAGGATAAGGAAATTTCTAAACAACGTTATAAAGATTATAAATTACTATACGATGAACTAAAAGATTATCAAGATAGAAACAGGTGGAGGTAGACATATGATAAAATTAGCACCGTCAATATTATCTGCGGATTTTGGGAACCTTAGAGAAGATATTAAGTTGATATCTGAGGCTGGAAGTGAATACATTCATATTGATGTCATGGATGGGCATTTTGTGCCAAATATTACTATTGGACCTGCTGTGGTAAAAAGCTTAAGAAGCTGTACGGATAAAGTATTTGATGTTCATCTGATGATTGAAAATCCAGATCAATACATTAAGCATTTTGTTGATGCTGGCGCAGATATTATTACTGTGCATCAAGAAGCATGTAAACATCTACATCGTACTGTTCAAAATATTAAAGAAAATGGTGTAAAAGCAGCAGTAGCTGTCAATCCTGCGACGCCTATTAGCACCATTGAATATGTATTAGAAGAAGTAGATATGGTTCTAGTTATGACTGTAAATCCGGGATTTGGTGGTCAGAAGTTTATTCAATCCATGTTACCTAAAATTGAGTATTTGTCCAATTGTATTTATAAGCGTAATTTAAATGTTGATATTCAAGTTGATGGAGGAATTAATTCATCGACTATTGATGAAGTGTTAAAGGTTGGAGCTAATGTCATTGTTGCTGGGTCTGCAATTTTCAATGCAGAAGATGTAGCTGGGGAAATCAGCTCCTTCAAATCCATTTTTCAACAGTATAAATAGTAGGCTTTAAGCATTGAAGGTGAGACCATGACAATTATTGTTATAACTGGTGGTATGATTAAAAATTATGAACAATATGATGAAACGATAAAGTTAGCAGATTATATTATTTGTGCTGATGGTGGACTAAGACACATGAAGGAATGGCGTCGAAATCCCGATTTAATTATGGGGGACTTCGATAGTTGTGATCATGAATTACTATCAGAGTACGAGGCTAAAAAGATAACAGTTTTAAGGTATCCTACGGATAAAGACTATACGGATACGGAACTGGCCTTGAATGAAGCCATTAAAAGAGGGGCTAAAGATATTATCATACTGGGAGGTACAGGTACACGTTTAGATCATACGCTTGGAAACATACACAGTCTCGTGCAAGCAATGAATCAAAATATTACAGCCCAAATTATTGATGATCATAATCATATACAAATTATACAAGGAGATAGGGTTATTGAGAAACAATATGGGCAATATCTTTCTCTAATTCCTTTAACTTCTGAAGTGAAAGGATTGACTACAACAGGGCTTAAGTATGAATTAAAGGATTATACCCTTACATATGGTAGAGCTTTGGGGGTAAGTAATGAGATAGTTGGAGATGAAGTCACAATAAGTACCAAAGGCGGTATTTTAGTTATTATACAATCAAGAGACTAGTCATGCACATGATAAGTAATAGCACTTATCATGTGTTTTTTTGCTTTCATAAAAATTAAGAGTAAAATTTAAGTATATCATCAAATAGAATAAGAGAAACTCATAGCATAAGGAAAAATTACTTGATTTCATTTCTATATAAGTCAAGCTCAACTTTCATGACAGGCAGCTCTGTAGAATTCCTTAGGAGTTTTCGTTTTGTAGTGACTGTAATTATTTTAACTAAATCACTATTAAGCTAGGATATCTATATTGCCATTCAGATAATACTTGACAACTTATAATTATACGATATAATGTATATTGTTTCAAAAATCGACATCGGAGGCATACATTATGATTAAAAAAGGATTGCTTAAATTTTTAATACCATCATTATTAGGGGTAGTTTTGTTTATGACACCCATTTCTTACGAAGGACATATTATTATTCCTGTTGCTATTTTTTCAAACTTTATTCAAGGGTGGTTAGCGGATTCACTTCCTAGTATTCTAACAATGATCATTACCTTTTCATGTATAATAAGTATTTATACAAAAATTTTAAAACCAAACTTTATTATTAATAATCCATTTTTAAACGCTCTTTTTAATCCATCTAAGATTTGGATGGTAGCCAGAGTGTTAGGGTCAATTTTTGTTATATGTACATTATACAATGTGGGACCAGATTTTATTGGGTCAGAAAATACAGGTGGATTACTTCTATATGACCTGTTACCTGTCCTATTTGCTGTATTTTTATTTGCAGGTATGTTATTGCCTCTATTATTGAATTTTGGTTTACTAGAGTTTGTTGGAAGTTTATTAACAAAGGTTATGCGTCCCGTTTTTAAGTTACCTGGAAGATCTTCTGTAGATTGCATAGCTTCATGGCTTGGCGATGGCACAATCGGTGTATTATTGACAAGTAAGCAATACGAAGAAGGTTATTACACGAAGCGTGAAGCTGCAGTTATTGGAACCACATTTTCTTTTGTGTCGATCACTTTTAGCTTAGTAGTCATAGCCCAAGTGGGTCTAGAAAACCTATTTATACCCTATTACTTAACGATTCTTTTATGTGGTATAGTCGCTGCTATCATAATACCTCGAATACCACCTCTATCGAGGAAAGCAGATGTTTATATATCAGGCGAAAAAAATGAATATAAAGAGTTAATTCCAGAGGGTTATACGTCATTTAGCTGGGGGCTTGAAAAGGCAATTGCGAGAAGTAGTAAAAGTAAAGGGGTTAAAGAGTTTATTTTGCAAGGCTCAATGAATGTTTTGGATATGTGGATTGGAGTCATACCAATCGTCATGGCTATGGGGACTTTCACGCTCATTCTTGCTGAATATACACCATTATTTAAATATCTTGGTATGCCTTTTATACCACTTTTACTATTATTGCAGGTACCAGAAGCTGTAGAGGCTTCGCAGACATTAATTGTTGGGTTTGCAGATATGTTTTTACCATCAGTTATGGCCGCTAGTATCGAGAATGAAATGACTCGGTTTATTATTGCTACGACATCTGTAACTCAATTAATATACATGTCAGAAGTAGGGGGATTAATTCTAGGGTCAAAAATACCAGTGAATTTTAAAGAGTTATTCGTCATATTCCTAGAGAGAACATTAATAACACTTCCAATTATTGTTATTGTAGCCCACATTATTTTTTAGAAAACCACTAAGTCTTCCTCAAGTAAGATGAATTTCAGTGAGGTTAGGTTATACTCTGTAACATTTTGTATTGAATAGAATATAATAAAGTAATACTAGAGAAACCTATAGTAGGAGAATAGTAATGATAGCTGGAAGAAAAAGGCTGTGTGGAATTATATTATGTAGCGTAGGAACTGGATTAATTTTTTCTACATTTATATCAAGTGATTTCTTCGTTGTGGTTCTTGGATTGGCATCAATTATAACTGGAATATACTTGTTTAAATGCTGTTATTAGGGAGGTTTTGATATGAAGTTTTATTTAATCAAAATGCCAAAGGTTTTAGGGTTTATAACACGAAAACTCTTTAGAATGGGATAAGGTATAATTAAGAAATATTTATTTTTAAATCAGAAAAATAGCCGGTGTCATCTCATGGATGAACCGGCTTTATTTTGGGTTTAATAGAATGGAAGCCAATTTTTTTAGCTATAATAAAAAAGACAAATAAAAATCCCTCTAATAGAGGGATAATCATTACATAGCTCTTTCAACTTTGTTTGATCTTAAACATCTTGTACAAACATTAATTGTTTTTGGAGAACCATTAACTATGGCTTTCACCTTTTTAACGTTAGGTTTCCACTGTTTATTTGATCTTCTATGTGAATGGCTCACTTTAATACCAAAATGAACACCTTTTTGACATACATCACATTTTGCCATCCCAGTGCACCTCCTTAAATCTTATTTGCTTAAATCAAGTGCTATTTACCTACCCATATACAACACATCTATTCTAACAAAATAATCTATTGATTGCAAGGTTTAATTTATTATTTTTTAGATATTTGAAAAAAAATATTTTGTAAATGTGAAAAAAATGTTATAATAACAAAAGGATAGAGGCTCTTTTTACTTATCCAGGCCGAAATCAATTAGTTTCTTAGCTTTTTTCAAGCTACATATAGTTGAACGTATTGAGAAGTGTATAAATTGAGATGTTTATACTTTCAATACTTGATTATACTAATAATAAAGATAGTAAGCATCAAATTCAACTCAACATGGATTAAGGTCAGGTATATCTTCATATACCTTTAATGAGGTCTCGTTATTAGATAAGAGATCAAAATAGAATAGGAGGGAAATTATGTCAGGTAGATTAATGACAGAATACGGCGAAGTTATTATCGATAATGAGGTTATTGCACGTATTGCAGGATTGTCAGCTGTAGAATGTTACGGTGTTGTTGGAATGGCTTCTATTAATGTAACTGATGGACTTGTACAATTATTATTAGGTGAAAGCTTAACTAAGGGTATTAAGGTTAATCTAGAAGATAATAAGGTTACATTAGACTTGCATATTATTGTTGAATACGGTACTAAGATATCTGCTATTGCAGATAATTTAATTTCAACTGTTAAATATCGAGTGGAAGATATGATCGGTATTGATGTAGAAAAAGTAAATATATTTGTTGAAGGTGTAAGAGTCGATTAATTACATTACACAGTCTTAGTTTCTTGTTAGGAGGTACTTAATGTGAGTGAGCACATTAATGCAACATTGCTTAAGAAAATGATCATTGGAGGAGCAAGTTTATTAGAGAAAAACAAGGATTATGTAGATGAACTCAATGTTTTTCCAGTTCCAGATGGTGATACAGGTACAAATATGTCTTTAACTGTAATGGCGGCAGCCAAAGAGGTTCAAAAGGTTGAATCAGATAAGGTTGAAGATGTTGGAAAGGCGCTTTCCTCAGGGGCTCTAAGAGGAGCTAGAGGTAACTCAGGAGTTATTCTTTCCCAGTTATTTAGAGGGTTTTATAAAGGTCTCATTGGTGTAGAGTCCATTGATACAACAGTATTAGCTAATGCCTTTGAAAAAGGAGTAGCAACTGCATATAAAGCTGTTATGAAACCTAAAGAAGGTACAATATTAACTGTTGCACGTGAGGGCGCAGAAAAAGCAATGCAATTGGCTCTAGATTCTAACGATATTGAGTTCGTATTAGAAGAGACAATCAAATATTCAGAAGAAGTATTACAAAAGACTCCGGATATGTTACCAGTTTTAAAACAAGCTGGTGTTGTAGATGCTGGTGGTCAGGGATTATTATTTATTCTTAAAGGTGCTTTAGCAGTGCTTAAAGGTGAAGAAATTGAGAATTTAATTGTTGAAGAAGCACCTGTTAAAAAAGCTCGTCCACAAGAAATGATTGATCCAAAGGATATTAAGTTTGGATATTGTACTGAGTTTATTATCAACACAAATAAAGAGTTTCAAGAGGAGTTACAATTTAGAGACTTCTTAGAAAGTATCGGGGATTCAGTGGTTGTTGTTTGTGATGATGACATTATTAAAATTCATGTACATACAAACGACCCAGGAAATGCTTTACAAAAAGGTTTAGAGTATGGACAACTAACGAACATTAAAATAGACAATATGCGTGAACAACATGAAAGTCAATTGAATATAGATGAAAATGAAACCGTTCAACCAACTGAACTAAAAGATGTTGGTTTTATAGCGGTATCCATTGGAGAAGGGCTGAAAGAAATATTTAAGGGCTTAGGCGTTGACTACATTATTGAAGGTGGTCAAACCATGAATCCTAGTACAGAAGATATTTTAAAAGCTGTCGATCAAGTACATGCTAAAGACGTCTTTATATTACCTAATAATAAGAATATTATTTTAGCTGCTGATCAAGCTGCTAAATTAGTGGAAGGGAAAGCTTTACATGTTGTTCCTTCTAAATCGATTCCTCAAGGGATAGCTGCTTTGATTAATTTTGATGAAAATAGTTCTGCAATAAATAATTATGATAATATGAAAGACTGTCTTGATGATGTTCATACAGGTCAAGTTACATTTGCTGTTAGGGATACCATGATTGATGATAAGGAAATTGAAAAAGATGATATTCTAGGTATTGGTGATAATAAGATCATGGTTGTTGGTAAGGGATTAGAAGAATCAACTAAAGATTTGTTTGATAAACTTATCGATGAAGATAGTGAACTCATTACCATTTATTATGGTGAAGACGTTTCAGAAGAAGATGCTATGCAGATTGCTGATTATCTTGAAGAAGAATATGATGAGTGTGAAGTAGAAGTACATTATGGTGGGCAACCATTATATTATTATATATTCTCAGTAGAATAAGAAATTATTTGAGCCAGCTTAATCGCTGGCTTTTCTTATATCGCTGTATGATTAAATTTATATAATTAAGGATACATATTGAATTTGACTTCTAATTCAATACTTAGATAGGAAGTGAATAAATGAGCTGGGACAGTTCCATAGAAACCTTATCAGGGGTTGGTAAGCAAAGAGCTAATCTTTTCAAACGTGTTGGGGTTGAAACAGTTGGTGATCTGCTGACCTATTATCCAAGAGAGTATGAAGATCGCCGAAATGTGACGCAAATCAATGAAGTTACCATTGGAGAACTGGTCACGATTAAAGCTACAGTATGTACAATACCGCAGAATATAAAAAAAAGAGGCCTGATGGTTACAAAGGTAAAATTAAAAGATGCTACTGGCTTTATATTTGCACTCTGGTTTGGTCAAAGCTATATGAAAAATAATCTTAAACTTGGTGAAGAGAATTATTTTACAGGGAAGGTTAGTTTTAAGTATGGACAGATGCAATTGCAATCTCCAGATTTTATTAAGAGCGGGCAAGTTGAGTCAACTGCCATCTATCCTCTATACCCTCTAACCAATAAATTATCTCAAAAGATTGTAAGGAGTCTTACAAAACAGGCTTTAAGCGTTAGTAGTAACGTATTAGTTGATTTTATTCCTGAATTTATAAGAGAAAAATATCATTTGGCGGCTTATAATTTTACAATCGATCAGATACATTATCCCGATAATTATGAAAACTTGGAGCTTGCCAGAAAGAGGGTTGTATTTGAGGAATTTTACACCCTTCAAGTCGGTCTTATGCAGATTAAAAATATTTTATCAAATAAAAAAGAAGGGTTTATACTCAATCCTGTAGATGAAGAAATGAGATTCCTTCAAACATTACCATTTAGCTTAACTAAAGCACAAAATAATGTATGGAAAGAGATAAAGGATGATTTAGCATCAAAAGGTATTATGAATCGTCTTGTTCAAGGTGATGTAGGGTCCGGTAAGACCATTATTGCATTATTAGGTTTATTACAAACAGTCAAGAATGGGTATCAAGGAGCTTTAATGGTACCAACTGAAGTCTTAGCCAAACAACATTATGAAGAGGCTACCAAATTACTAGAGCCCTTCAATATTCGTTTAGCCCTGCTCGTTGGATCAGTGACAAAGAAGAATAAAGAAAAGATATATGAGCAACTTGAATCAGGTGAAATAGATGTGGTAATCGGGACACATGCTGTTATACAAGAAGGACTAAGTTTTAAAGCACTTGGTTTAGTAATAACAGACGAGCAGCATCGATTTGGTGTGCGGCAACGAACTGCATTAGCTGAAAAGAATAATAAGGCAAATATCCTAGTTATGACTGCGACACCCATTCCAAGAACATTAGCTCTCATTCTCTATGGTGATTTAGATATTTCTATTATTGATGAATTACCGCCTGGTAGACAGGTAATTAAAACATATAGTGTTAACAAGTCCTATCATCAGCGTATTTATAGTTTTATACGGGAACAAGTTGAGGAAGGACGCCAAGCTTATATTATTTGTCCTATGGTAGAAGAAAGTGATGAACAAAGTGACTTAAAGGCTGTTGTTCAATATACAGAATACCTGCAAAGTGAAGTATTTGATTTGCCTATTGCTTATTTACATGGTAAACAAAAAGCGAAAGAAAAAAACGATATCCTATCACGTTTTGCAAATAATGAGATTAAGGTACTTGTATCAACTACAGTTGTTGAAGTAGGTGTAAATGTTCCCAATGCAACTGTTATGCTCATTGAGAACGCTGAGCGCTTTGGTTTAGCTCAATTGCATCAGTTGAGAGGACGTGTTGGAAGAGGTAGACATCAATCTTATTGCATATTGATTACAGATTCAAAAAACGAAGTAACGAATAAACGCATGAAGATTATGACAGAATCAAATGACGGATTTCGTTTATCTGAAGTTGATCTAAGTTTACGAGGACCTGGAGATGTTTTCGGTCTCAAACAACATGGATTGCCAAACTTTAAAGTAGCGAATATATATGAAAATATGGACATACTTAAAGAAGCACAGCAGGCTGCTAAAGAGACCATAAAATTGGATCCTCATTTAGAGCTGGAATCAAATAAGGATTTGAAAAAACGGATTGAGATGTATTTTAAAGACTCCGAAAACTATGTTACACTTTAGAAAAATGATGGTTTTATTTAGAGAAATTTGGCACATAAAAGTATTCATTTTGGATATACTCATTAATGACCCTTTATAGTTTTTATTTATAAAATATAGAAATATAAACAAAATTTACTACTTATAATAAGTTGAAATCTACACATCCTATTAATGTGATAAATCACAGTATTTATCGCAAGGGCTGATTACAAAACTATAAGTAATTAGCTGAAATGAGAAGATACTAGTACTTTTCATAATACTTTTGGGAGGTATATATAATGGCAAACAAGAGTGTTGTTCCACAAGCTAGAGAAGCATTAAACCAATTCAAATATGAGGTAGCAAATGAAATTGGTGTACCTTTAAAACAAGGTTATAATGGTGATTTAACATCTGCTCAAAATGGTTATGTTGGCGGATATATGGTTAAAAAGATGATTGAAAGAGCAGAACAAGAAATGTCTGGCGGATATACACCAAAGTAATAGTACTTTAGATGTATTTAGAATGTTAAACAACTAATTAAAAGCCAGTAAGTTTAGGAAAAGCCCGATAAGGGCTTTTTCTAAGTTAAAAAGGAAATAAACAATGTATCAAAATAAATGAGGTAGTAATTTCCTACAAAAAAAATAACGAATGAGATAAACTCATTCGTCTACAAAAAAACTATAAATTCTTCTTTCATATATAATGAATAAGAAGGAGAGGAGAAATGAAAAAAGAGTATTATGGGGGATTTAACTTTATTATTGGCTAAATTGTTGACATTTATACATTTTAATATAAAATAATAGTAGATGGTTATAAAATCCTTTATTAACTAAAGCAATATTCCATAATGAACTTAGACATCAATGACAAGAACTTATTATAAAACTAAGGGATTAATATCCAGCCAAAATATAAGTATTTTTCAGTAGAAATAAGGTGAGTTATTTGCGAGTTATTTCAGGTACAGCTAAAAGCATTCAATTGGTTACACCAGAAGGTAATAAAACAAGGCCTACAACCGATAGGATTAAGGAAACACTATTTAACATGATAAATTTTGATTTGCCAGGTGCTACTTTCTTAGATCTTTTTAGCGGAAGTGGTGCAATGGGAATAGAAGCCTTAAGTAGAGGAGCAAAAAAAGTAGTTTTTATTGACAATCATCATGAGGCTTTAGCATGCATTCAACAAAACTTAAATAAAACTAAGTTATTTGATAAGGCAACAGTTGTACAAGGAGATGTAGTGAATAAACTTCAGTATCTTGGAGATCAAGGAGAAAACTTTGATATTATATTCATGGACCCTCCATATAAAAGTGATTTAATCGATCAGTCCCTTTCTCTCATTAGAGATAATCATTTATTAAATGATCAAGGTTTTATTATTGTTGAGCATAGTAGCGAAGATTTCATTAGCGAAGAAGGATTTAACATATATAAAGAGAAGAAATACAAAACAACAACAATGACGTTTTTGTCACAGGAGGAAGTAAGATGAGAAGAGGTATTTATCCAGGTAGTTTTGACCCCCTTACGCTTGGACATCTTGACATAATAAAAAGAGCAGTAGATTTAGTAGATGAACTAGTCATTGCAGTATTAAATAACAGTTCTAAGATACCAATGTTTACAGTTGAAGAGCGCATAGCCATGATAAGAGATGTTACGAAAGATATTGAATGTATTAGAGTAGAACCTTTTAACGGCTTATTAGTTGATTTTGCTAGTCAAATAGATGCGAAATTAATTATTAGAGGCTTAAGAGGTGTTAATGATTTTGAATACGAAATGCAAATGGCTCAAACGAACAGAAATATGTATCCTGAGTTAGATACGATTTTTCTAGTCACTAATATCAATTATTCATATATTAGTTCAACATTAGTTAAGGAAATTATAAAGCATGATGGAGCTTTTCAAAATTTAGTACCAGAAGAGATCGTTAAATATATTAAATAGGAGGTTACAATGGAGAATATAGAAAAGATACTTGAACAAATTGAAGAGATTTTAGATAATAGTGCAACTGTACCTTTTTCTAGTAAGATAATGTTAGAAAAAAATGAAATTTATGATTTACTTATTGACCTGAGATTAAAACTTCCTAATGAGATAAAGCAATCCCAATGGGTCATGGAAGAACGTAACAAAATATTAGTTGAGGCACAAAAAGATGCAGATTTAACACGTAATGAAGCAGAATCTGAGAAAGAAAAGCTTGTTAATGAACATGAGATAACTCGAAAAGCTTATGAGCAAAGTGAGCAAATCATTGAAAATGCAAAAAAAGTATCACGAGAAATGCGTTTAGGAGCAAAAGAATATGTTGATGAAATGCTCATGAATCTTGAGGAACAAATAAATAAGAGTATGCAGACCATCAATCAGCAATACCAACATATCGAGAAAAACATGGTAGATCAGTTAAAAGTTATACATAGTAATAGAAGAGAACTGAATGTCCATACTAAGAAAATAAGTAAAACAGACGAGAAGCAAAAAAAGTAAATGTCAAGAGCATATTTACCTACTTTACTGAATAGGGTATATCAAGATATGTCCCAGGAGAGTAGGTTTTAATATGCGTCAATATACGTTACTCATTAGTTTTATTCTTGTATTCGTTATTTCAATCTTTATTTTTCCTCAGATAACTGTAGAAGCAGCCCATAATGGTTTAGAATTATGGTTAAATGCTGTTTTACCATCACTTTTCCCCTTTATAGTACTTATGAATCTACTTGTTGAGCTTGATTTTTTTAAAGTTGTCGGAAGGTTTTTAGAACCAATAATGAAAAAAATCTTTTGCCTACCAGGATGTGCTGGATTTATTTGGTTATCATCTATAACATCAGGTTATCCTGTCGGTGCAAAGATCATTGTAGATTTAATAGATAAAGGTGACATATCAAAAGATGAAGGACAACATTTACTTAATTTTTGTAATAACTCAGGTCCTCTATTTATTCTTGGGACGGTATCTGTAGGTATGCTTAGTTTGCCTGAATCAGGCTATTTACTATTGCTTACACATCTTTTATCTAGCCTATGTGTTGGGTTCATTTTTCGCTTTAGGATACCACATCAAAGTTATAGACCTAAAAGAATGCTACCCCATAAACAAAGTAAGCAGTATGACATTGGTAAGCTTCTAGGCAATAGTATAAAGAGTGGTATGGAATTGATGCTCATTATAGGTGGTTTTGTAATTCTATTTTCAGTCATCATGCAGCTTATTCAAACCTATGGCATATTATCTTTGTTATTAGGACCCCTAGATTTCTTGTTTAAAGCATTTCATATGTCTACAACAAGTTTAGAATCTTTTATTTTAGGATTTATTGAAATAACAAATGGTATCTCATTAATAGCGAAGGAGCCCATGTTTATACCACTTCAACTAAGTTTTGTGAGTTTTTTAATTGCTTGGAGCGGGCTTTCCATACATGCACAAACGGCAAGTGTAATTAAAGGATCTGGACTTAATTTTACTTCCTATATGAAGGCTAAATGTTTACAAGGATGTATAGCGGCAGTACTGACTTATTTTTTAACACCATACTTTATTGACGTTGAGGAACTGGTACCAACTTTCAATTTCAATTATTATGTTGGGGCAGCAATAGATAATTTTTCACTGATACTCCTATTGATTATGCTATGGGCACTATTAGTTTTGATTACATCACATAAGGCTCATGAAAATGATTAAAAAGCACCTTGTCGGGTGCTTTTATCAATTAACGAATGCCATTATACAACGATAAATGGGTGCTTAAATTCCGATTCTTTTGTAACATATTTTTTATTCCTATAACCTAAGGTGTATATATCACTAAAAGTAATTTCATCTTTTAGCATTTCTTGAGCAGGGAAAGGTAGTTTGGCAATAGAACGACCCATATTAGTGATCAAAGGGAGTTTGGCTTTTTCTTTTAGCATCTTAAATAAAAGATCACTCTCTTTGCGAATACCTAAAATTTTTAGGTATTGAGGCCCACCCAATGAGCGGAAGTAATTGAATCTTTCATTTGTTATCCCTAATAGAGTATTGAGCAATACTCTATTTAAGCGAGCATTGGTATAACGTCTAGTACTCAGTCCTTTTAGTAAATCGGATATAAGAAATTGACTATGACTGTGTTTGTAAATTCGATTCTCTAGACCCTCAGATATTTCAAATATATCCTTCATGCGATCTGGTCCTAATAGACTTATGGCATAGTGTAGAGCTGTGGAATAATCATCAAAAGTAATAGGACATAACCCTTCCTCAAAAGCGGTTATAAGTTGGCGGT
The DNA here is from genome assembly GCF_002964605.1 of Vallitalea okinawensis. Classification (NCBI taxonomy): domain Bacteria; kingdom Bacillati; phylum Bacillota; class Clostridia; order Lachnospirales; family Vallitaleaceae; genus Vallitalea; species Vallitalea okinawensis. The sequence goes on along the minus strand of NZ_PQDH01000008.1, from coordinate 184,302 downwards.
AGGTAGGATCTGGCATAGTATGACGAATATCTTCTAGAAGACTGTTGTTATTTAATGCCTCACGAATCCCAGAAGCAGAAGCAATATCAGAAGCTACACTTTGATCATGATAACCAGTAGACACTCTCTGAATTGTTGCGGCTTTAATGTTACTATTCAATCTTTTAAGCCATTTGATATACTCAATACCTAAAATATTATTGGGAGCAGATAATAGATTTTTAAAATCATCAAAGGAGTATTCCATTTCATAAGTTAATTGCATGATCTGATAAAGTGATTTTGTACGACTTACTGCAAAGCTATCACCTGAATGTAAGTGTTTTTTGAGAACCTTTTGATAGTTTTCTGACTCATTAGCTAAAATTGTTGCAACATGATTGATGAAGTCGATTTCACCAGCTTCGCTTCCAAAGCATACATAATCGACAATACCTGTCGCGTTCAATAAACTAATAGATCCCATAGCAAATAATTCTGCACTTGCAGTGGAATAATAAGTAGGTATTTCTATAACCATATCCACCCCAGATTCAAGAGCCATACGCGTACGAACCCATTTGTTAACATAAGCAGGACAACCTCTTTGAACAAAGTTACCACTCATAACTGCGATACTATATGTTGCTCCTGTTACTTCTTTTGATTTATTTAAATGATATAAATGTCCGTTGTGAAAAGGGTTATATTCTGTAATTAAACCAACTATTTTCATCTATTGCACCTCGAGTAGTTTAGTATGTATTTGTCAAATTAAAATTTTTTATATTAATTTTAAAGGAATTATAAAGCCTATGTATTTCTTTTATATTATAACCTTAAACCTTAAATTATTCTATCGATAAAACAAAAAAAATTAATCATTTTATCTATTGGGTATTGTATACAATGAACATTTTGTTTATAATAAAATTATTGGTTGGAGAAATTATGTATATTTCAGCATGTTGAAAGGGGAAATATTTAAAGTGAACTTTTTAGAGAGCATTAAAGCTAGAGCGAAAGCTTCTAAAAAAACAATAGTTTTACCGGAGGCTTATGACAGAAGAACTGTTGAAGCAGCAGATAAAATTTTGAAAGAGCAAATTGCAAATGTAATTTTAGTTGGATCAGAAGGTAAAGTAATGGAAATAGCTGAGGGGTTAGATATTTCTAAAGCTACTATCCTTGATCCAGAAAACTATGATGACTTCGACAGTTTTGTTGAGACTCTAGTTGAATTAAGAAAACACAAAGGTGTAGATAAAGAAAAGGCAACTGATTTATTAAAAGATCCGCTTTACTTTGGTGTCATGATGGTTAAAAAAGGTATTGCAGATGGTATGGTTGCTGGTGCTTGTAATTCTACAGCTAATGTTTTAAGACCGTCTTTACAAATTTTAAAAACAGCTCCAGGTGTTAAATTAGTTTCATCATTCTTTGTGATGGTTGTACCTGACTGTGAATATGGTGCAGAGGGTAAATTTATCTTCTCTGATGCAGGATTAAATCCTAGTCCAAATGCTGAGGAATTAGCACATATAGCTATTAACTCATCAAAGTCATTTGAACAGCTTGTAGGTGAAGAACCAGTAGTTGGTATGTTATCCTTTTCAACTAAAGGTAGCGCTTCTCATCCAGACGTTGATAAAGTTGTTAATGCTACAAATATTGCAAAAGAATTAGCACCAGATTTAAAATTAGATGGTGAATTCCAATTAGATGCAGCTATAGTACCGAAAGTTGGTGCTTCTAAAGCTCCAGATAGTAGCGTAGCTGGTAAAGCTAACGTTTTAATTTTCCCTGATTTAGATGCAGGTAATATTGGATATAAATTAACTCAAAGACTAGCAAAAGCTGAAGCTTATGGTCCCGTTACTCAAGGTATTGCTAAACCTGTTAATGATTTATCAAGAGGTTGTAGTGCTGATGACATCGTTGGCGTTGTAGCGATTACTGCTGTACAGGCAGATAATCAATAATTTTTAATAACCATAGTGCGAAGGCACTTTATAAACTATTCAACATGGCATATATATGCCTAAAACAAGTACGGAGGAGAGAATATATTGAAAACATTAGTTATTAACTGTGGTAGTTCTTCATTAAAGTATCAATTAATTGACATGACAGATGAATCTGTCTTAGCAGATGGTATTGCAGAAATGATCGCAATTGAAGGTTCACGCTTAAAGCATAAACCAGAGGGTGGCGATAAGATAATTATCGAAGAGCCAATGCCAGACCATCAAAAAGCTATCGAAATGGTAATCGCTGCATTAACAAGTGATGATTATGGTGTTATTAAAGATATGAGCGAAATTCAAGCTGTAGGTCATCGTGTTGTGCATGGTGGAGAAAAATTCAAAAGTTCTGTTCTAATTAATGATGAAGTTATTCAAGCAATTGAAGACTGTGCTGACTTAGCACCACTTCATAATCCAGCAAACTTAATTGGTATTAATGCATGTAAAGAATTATTACCTAACGTACCAATGGTGGCTGTTTTTGATACAGCTTTCCATCAATCAATGCCTCAAAAAGCTTATCTTTATGGTTTACCATTCGAATACTATAATAAATACGGTGTTCGCCGCTATGGATTCCATGGTACATCCCATAGATATGTTTCTGCAAGAACAGCTGAGATTTTAGGTAAACCTGTTGAAGAGTTAAAAATCGTTGTATGTCATTTAGGTAATGGTGCATCTTGTTGTGCTGTTGATGGTGGTAAATCTGTAGATACATCTATGGGCTTAACTCCATTAGAAGGTTTAATTATGGGTACTAGAAGTGGTGATATTGATCCTGCTATCATTCAATTCATTATGGATAAAGAAGGTATATCCATTGATGAAATGATGAATGTACTTAATAAAAAATCTGGTGTACTTGGTGTTTCTGAAATCTCTAGTGACTTCAGAGCTATTGAAGATGGTGTAGCTGAAGGAGATAAAGATGCACAGAGAGCTAACGATGTATGTAACTACAGAGTAGCTAAATATGCAGGTGCATATGCTGCTGCAATGAATGGTTTAGATGCTATAGTATTTACAGCTGGTTTAGGTGAAAATAATCCATTAGTTCGTCAAGAAATCTGTGAATACCTTGAGTTCTTAGGCTTAAAAGTGGATAAAGAAGCTAACAAATTTAGAAGTAAAGAGCGTGTATTCTCTACAGCAGATTCTAAAGTTGCTGCACTATGTGTACCAACTAACGAAGAATTAATGATTGCTAGAGATACAAAAGAAATAGTTAAACTTTAATCATAAGACGAGATAAAGGACTGTGAGGAAGTTGCTTCACAGTCTCTTATTATCTATCCTTACCAAACTTTCATGCACTTCTAGAAAATGTGTTAATGATTACAATTTAATGCCCTAGAAAAAGCTTGAAAACCAATAAATAATTTGTTGACAAATGTTAAGGCTATATGTATAATATTATAGTGGTCTTAAGGGTGTGTATAAGTATGTTTAAATTTAATATCAGTAGTGTTTTATCAGATGAAACCGCATCTCTCGATATAAAAGCGATAGATGATAAAATGACCCATATTCGATATGGGAAAAATCATTATAAACTGTTAAAACCAATTGATCTTGTTGGTACATTTACCAACGTTGGAAATCAAATTATTCAATTTAAAGGATGTATTAAAACCATCATTCAGTTGCAGTGTGGTCGTTGTACCGAATTTGTTGAATATCCAATTACCATTGATTTTACTCAAAGGTTTAGTGCACATAACATTGAGACTTTTGAAGAGGATGACATCCAAATTATCGAAGGAAATTTGGTTGATTTGACAAGTGTAGTACTTGAAGAACTACAAATAAGCATTCCTGTAAATGTTCTTTGTGATGAAGAATGTAAAGGATTGTGCAACAGTTGTGGTATTAATTTAAATAAGAAAAGTTGTAGTTGTACTGCAACAGATGTTGATCCAAGACTATCTGTTCTTAAAGACTTAATTTAAGCAATAGATACCTTATATAAGGCAAGCTTGTCATCAGTGTATAAGGAGGTGTAGAAATGGCAGTACCAAAAAGAAAAATTTCTAAAGCAAGAAGAAATAGTAGAAAAGCTAATTGGAAATTAACTGCTCCTAACTTAGTTGAGTGTAGCAAATGTGGTGAATTAATGATGTCACACAGAGCATGTAAATCATGTGGAACATACAATAAAAGAGAAGTAGTTAAAGTAGAAGACTAATAGCAAGTAATGAGACATGAATAACATGTCTCATTTTTTATTTTGGAATAGGAAAGTTTACTTCTTGTTTATAAAAGCTCTGAGGCATAGAACCTCATTAGATTTGATAGATTTCGTTACGCGAAATGATCAAGCAAGGAATTGTACTTTCCTGCACATTCTTGAAAAGTGACGCTAGTCACTTTTTTTGTCACTTTCTATGTGGATTCTTCATATTTTCTACATAATAATAAGGTATAATATAAGAATAGGAAAGTGTAACCATCAATCGATACATAGAAATTCTATACAATATGAGATATTCTTATAAATCTAATTATTTTATAATTATTATTGTGTTCAAAAGGAGTGGCGTTATGTCTAAAAAAATATTAGTAATAGATGATGAGTTTGGTTTATTAGAAGTTGTCCAAGCTTATTTGCAAAAAGAAGGATTTGATGTTTTTACAGCAGCCAACGGAAAGCAAGGCTTATTACTTTTTAGTGAAGTGAAACCGGATTTTATTATTTTAGATTTAATGTTGCCAGATTTATCTGGTGAAGACATATGTAAGTCAATTAGGGAAGTATCAAATGTTCCCATACTAATGTTAACAGCAAAAGTCCATGAAGAAAGTCGCATAAGTGGATTTGAACTTGGTGCAGATGATTATTTGACAAAGCCCTTTAGCCCAAGAGAATTAGTACTTAGGGTTAAAAGTATTTTCAAACGTGTTTCAGGTATTGAAAAAAGTGAGCATATACTCAATTATAATGATGGTGATTTGCGCATTAATAAGGATACACGTGAAGTCTATAAAAAAAATCAACTCATTACTTTGACACCTAATGAATATGATATTTTGCTAGTGTTAGCCAGCAATTCAAAGTATGTTTTTACTAGGGATCAAATTATAGAACAGGCTTTTGGTTATATGTTTTCGGGATATAATCGGACAATAGATAGTCACATTAAGAACTTAAGGAAAAAAATCGAAGACAATGTATCTGAACCATGCTACATTATGACAGTTTATGGTATTGGCTATCGATTTGGAGGTAATAACCATGAAGCCTCTTAACCGCTTTATTCATATTAAAATCCTTACTTTTTCGATTCTTGTATTAGGCGTAACTGTATTGCTTCTAAATTTAAGTTTTCAATTTATTTTTAAAAACTATATCGATGATTCAAGAGATAAAGATATTGATAGAGTCATTGCTCAGATTGAAAAAACTGTCGAAGATCAAGTAGTAACCCAGGAAGAGTTTCAGCTACTCAATCGATTAGTTAATGCTTATCAGATGGTTGTGACAGTTACTTTGGAAGAAGAGGTAGTTTATCAAAGTGCTTCAATGCGGAAAGGTATGATATCAGCTCCGCCAGAAGGAGAAGATGCTAACCAGCTCCTTATAACCAAACCAAGGAGAGCACTGCCTCTCATACCTATGGATGAGGAAAATCTAGTATACAAGTCTTATAGCATAGATTCTTCAGACATTATGTATCAAGCAAAAGTTGGTGTTTTATCAAATAATATTTCTGAGATAGATCGCCATTTTTTAGTAACAATGAACGTTATATTTGTATTTCTATTCATTGCTGCAATAGTTGCAACATTATTTATAAGTAAGATCATAAGCAAAAAAATAGTAAATCCAATCCTGAGTATAAAAAAACAGACGGCCAATATTTATAAAAAAGAATACCAGCAAGTTAGCTCTATTAATACTGATATACTCGAACTAAGGGAACTTTCAAAAGATGTAGAAGAACTTGCCAATGAACTAGAAATTCAAGAGAATTATCAGCAACAAATGACAGTTGATATAGCTCATGAGTTGAGGAGCCCTTTAGCAGTCTTAAGAAGTCATATGGAGGCTTTAATCGATAAAATTTGGGAACCATCTCCAGAACGTCTTAGTCGTTGCTATGACGAGATTATTCGCTTAACAACTCTTGTAGATGACTTAAATGATTTAGCTATGATTGAAAGAGCTGGATTTTATGTAGAACTAACAAAGGTTGATTTGAAGGATATTATTAAAGCAATATGCGTTAATTTTGAAAGTATGTATCAAGAAAAAGATTTATATTTGAAAATTAATCTTGAAGATAACCTTGTAATGATTGGCGATAGTAATCGGTTAAAACAAATTTTTATTAACTTATTAATGAATAGTTTAAAGTATACAGATCAAGGTGGAGTTGAGATTAAAGCCTATAAGGAAAAAGATGATGTTGTTGTAGAAATCATGGATACAGGTATAGGGATGCGAAAAGAACAGCTAGATTTTATTTTCAAAAGATTTTATCGGACAGACAGTTCAAGAAGTCGAAAAACAGGTGGTGCTGGTATAGGACTTTCAATTGTTAAAGGATTAGTTGAAGCCCATAATGGAAGGATACAAGTAGAAAGTCAATTTGATCAAGGTACGATCTTTAAAATGTCCTTTAGCGCTATACAAGAAAACTCTAAAATATAATGTATATTGAAGGAACACAGGATAATAAATTGTCCTGTGTTCTTTTAAATACTTAGCTTACTTGCAAAGGAGGTTGTTTCTTAATGGTAGATATAAGTACTGCCATAATGATGCATATACCACCTAATAATTGCATGATTGATAGGTGCTCATTGAGAAGAATAACAGAACTTGTGACAGAAACAAGGGGAATACAGTTTACAAATAAGGTTGTTAGGGTCACATTCAAATTCTGTAAAGCAAAGATGTATAGGAAATAGCCAACAGCTGAACAGAAAATACCTAGAAAAAATAGATTCCCCCACATAACGGCACTAAAAGAATGAAAATCTGGTTGGTTGAATAATGCAAAGGGTAATAGTGCTACTGATCCAAAGATAATCTGATAGGTCGTAATGGTTAATTCAGAGTATTTCTTATATAGTGGCTTTGTTAAATAATTAAAAATAATCCATGAGAAGGCAGCACACATCATAAGAACTATTCCAAGTGTAGATACATTGCTTTGATCTCCTTTATCAATGACTAGGGTAACACCTATAAAGGATAAAACGACACTGACAATGATACGAGGAGTAACTTTATTTTTCATAATTAATAAATTCGTTAACATGGATATAATTGGGATTGTAGCAATTATAATGGATGCAATTGAAGCAGATGTTAGCTCAATACCATAATTCTCAAAAGTATAATACAGGGTAATTCCAAATATGCCACATGTAATAAAACGAGGTAAATCGGCTTTATGTATCTTAAGGTTATTTTTAAATATTATATTTATAAACAGAATGATAATAATAGCAATAATAAAGCGATAAAACGCTAAACTCATAGGATGCAAAGTATCTAAAAGATATTTTGAACTTAAATAAGACAAGCCCCAAATAGTACATGTAGCAATAATGGATAAGTAAGCTAGGGTTATTTTACTTTTCATCGCATTATCTCCTTTCCTAGATCATTTTATTAATTAATATGTTTCTAAAGGCATATGACAACTCTTTTATAATAACAACAAAAAGAAAAAACTTCAATAAAAAGAAAAATATCTATTGACGTCAGATAGATTTGTAGCATATAATAAATGAAATGCTTTAGCGCTTTATCATAATGAAGTGGGTGATATAATAATGAATCGAAAATTTCATACACCTGAGGGTGTCAAAGACTTTGTGGGGCATGGTTTAATGAATAAAAAAGCTGTAGTGAAATCCCTTGAGAATGTATTTCTTCAAAATGGTTTTGAGCCAATAGAAACCCCAACGTTAGAATTTATTGAAGTTTACTCAGATGAGAGAGCTCATCTTGTATCAAATGACATGTATAAAGTATTAGATAGAAAAGGAAATGTTTTAGTTCTAAAACCAGACTTCACACCGGCAATTGCAAGAGCAGTTAGTCATCTTAGGAAAGAGGATGAAGTTAAGGTATATAGCATTGGGCAAACCTTTCGCTATCAGAATAGCTTTACTGGAAAAGCTAATGAAATGACACAAGCTGGGGTTGAATGGGTAGGGGATCAATCATTAGAAGTAGATGTTCAATTGATTTTATTAGCTATAGAATCACTTTTGGAATGCGGTTTAGAAGATTTTCAGATTGATATAGGTGAAGTTAATTTTTTCAAAGGATTATTAGAAGAAGGCGATATTGAAGAAGATATGGGCATCCAATTACAAAAACTCATTGATAGCAAAAATTATTTTGCTATTGAAGAGGTATTCTCAAACATTCCTATATCAAAAGATTTAAAAAAAATATTTCTTAAGTTACCTCAACTATTTGGTGGTCTAGAAATAATCAATGAGATTCAAGACTTAACAAATAATGAAAAGGCCCTTGATGCTCTTCAACGGTTGAGCAAAATATATCATATGATTCGTCAATTAGGATATGAAAAGTACATAGCATTTGATTTGAGTATGGTAAAACGTCTTGATTATTATACAGGTGTCCTTTTTAGAGGAGTAACATATGGAACTGGTAATGCGATTTTATTAGGTGGTAGATATGATGAATTATTAAATCAATTTGCAAACTCGCAACCAGCTATTGGCTTTGGTATCAATATAGATGAATTAGTCAATGCGATGGATACTCAAAATCTAAATCCGTGTGATACTAGATGTGATTACATGATCTGTTATGATCAAAATACTTTTTATAAAGCCAATTTGCTAAGTCGCAGTTTAAAACGATTAGGAAAAAGTATTGATTTAAGAAGTAAACAAGAAGACAGCATGTATTACGAAGAACTATGTCTTAAGAAAGGTATAGCTCATTACATTGAGAATGAAGAAACAATAGATGCTTTGTTAAAAGAATTGAATTAGGAGAGAGTGCGATGGAATATTTAACAATAGCTATGGCGAAAGGAAGATTGGCTAAAAAAACATTAAATTTATTTGATGAGGCAGGTATACCTCTAAAAAAGTCAGAAGATGATAGTCGAAAACTAATCTTCACAAATGAAGAACTTAAGGTCAAGTATTTTTTATCAAAAGCTAGTGATGTTCCAACTTATGTTGACTATGGTGTTGCTGATATAGGAGTGGTTGGGAAGGATACCTTACTGGAAGAAAAAAGAAATCTATATGAAATACTAGATCTAGGTTTCGGAAAGTGCCATATGGTAGTAGCAGGTATGCAAGGAATAGACCAAAAAGAAAATCAAAGAATAAAAGTAGCGACGAAGTACCCTGTTATTGCAACGGACTATTATTTACATCAAAAGAATCAACCTGTAGAAATCATTAAGCTACATGGTTCTGTAGAACTAGCCCCAATAATAGGCTTATCAGATGTCATTGTTGATATTGTTGAAACCGGTACGACATTGAAGGAAAATGGTTTAGAAATCTATGAAACCATCTGTTCGCTTTCGGCTAGATTAGTTGCCAATCGAGTGAGTTACAAAATGAAAAGTAACCAAATTAGTTACCTAATAGAGCATTTAAAAAAAGCCATCCTACTTAAGTAGTTTTTTATTAGATGCTAATCCAATATTTTTAGAGCGAGGTGAATAAATTTGATGGAAATTGTTAATCTACAGAATACAGAAACGTTTACATATCAAAAAGAAGAGACTGATTATACCAATTATGAAGAGCAAGTCAAAAATATTATATGTGAAGTAAAGAAGAATGGTGACGATGCACTTTTGGAATTCACAAAAAAATATGATGGTATTGAATTATTGAGTGAGTCATTACAAGTTACAGAAGAAGAATTTAATCGTGCATACACATTAGTTTCAGAGAGAGTGATCCAAGCTTTAAAAAAAGCTAAAGAAAGAATAAGCAGTTACCATCAGAAACAAAAGGTTTATAGTTGGTTTGATAGAGATAAAGCTTCTATGATGGGACAATTAATAACACCTATTGAGAAAGTTGGTTTATATGTTCCAGGTGGTAAAGCTGCCTATCCTTCCTCGGTATTAATGAATGCATTACCTGCTAAGATTGCTGGAGTTGAAGATATTACAATGGTGACGCCTCCTAATCCTGATGGTAGCATACATCCTCTTATTCTTGTAGCAGCACGAGAAGCAGGAATTGATAAGATTTTTAAAGTAGGAGGAGCTCAAGCCATTGCTGCCCTAGCTTATGGTACTAGAACAATTAAACCCGTTAATAAGATCGTTGGACCTGGCAATATATATGTTGCACTTGCAAAAAAGCAAGTATTTGGTGATGTTGGTATCGATTCTGTGGCAGGACCAAGTGAAATTCTTGTTATTGCAGATGAAACAAGTGAGCCTCGATTTGTAGCTGCAGATCTACTATCTCAAGCTGAACATGATGAGCTAGCCCAATCTATTTTAGTCACAACATCTATGAATTTAGCAAAAAGTGTTCTTGATGAGATAGATTTGCAAATGAAGAGGCTTTCCAGAGCTGATATAATCAGAAAATCATTAGAAAGCAATGGTGTCATCTATGTTGTAAGTGATATAAAAGAAGCCATAGCAATCAGTAATATGATAGCACCAGAGCATCTTGAATTATGCTTGAAGCACCCCATGAATTATCTTCCTCTCATTAAGAATGCTGGAGCTATCTTTCTGGGGGAATACTCACCTGAGCCTTTAGGGGATTACATGGCTGGACCTAATCATGTTCTACCTACAAATGGTACAGCGAAGTACTTTTCACCATTAGGTGTAGGCGATTTTATTAAAAGAAGTAGTTTAATAGCGTTTGCTAGAGAAGATTTAATGAGGTTAAAAGATGATATTTTACACATTGCTGAAGAAGAAGGGCTAACTGCCCATGCTAATGCAGTGAAAGTGAGGTTTTGAAATGAAAATCATTCGAGATGATTTAGTAGGATTCAAAGGGTATCATGTTGATGATATAGATGCCATTAAATTGGATGCTAATGAAAGTCCCTTTCCGCTTCCAGATGAGGTTCATGAAAAATTTTTATCTTGGTGCAGGGATCATAATGCTTATAACCGCTATCCAGATACAGATTGTAATGAACTGAAGGCTGAATTGGCGAAAAACTATCATCTGAATGTGGATCAATTTATTATCGGTGTTGGCTCAGACCAGATCATTGATTTTACTTTGAGGCTTTGTATTAAACCAGGTGAAAAGGTTATGTTTCCAAATCCGTCTTTTAGCATGTATAAGTTGAGTACAAAATTAAATCATGGCCAACCAATAGAATTTGCGTTAGATGATAGTTTTCAATATAATGCTAACAAAATAATTGAGTTTATGAATAAAGTTAATCCTAAAGTTCTCATTTTATGTTCACCAAATAATCCTACAGGTACAACATTTTCGGAAGAAGATTTTATTACAATAATGGAATCTGTAAAATGTCTCGTGATAATGGATGAAGCCTATGGTGAGTTCATGAACTTTTCAGCTATTAGGTATACAAATAAATATAAAAATCTTCTTGTCTTGAGGACATTTTCTAAAGGATTTGGATTAGCTGGTATACGTGTAGGTTATGGAGTAGCTCATGAAGAATTAATCAATGATATAGAAAAAGCTAAGCCGCCTTATAACCTTAGTACCCTCAGTGAACAATTAGCTTCAATTCTATTGAGGAAAAAACAATTTATTGATAACAATGTTGCAGAAATCATTAGTGAACGTAACCAGCTTTACGAGAAGATTAAAGATATAAGAGGATTAAAAGTTATTGAATCCAAGGCAAATTTTCTCTTTGTTATAACCAAAGATTATGACTTACATGGGTATTTAAAAGAACATGGTCTTTTGATTAAGACCATTGATAACATTAAGGGATATTATCGCATAACCATTGGCACAAAAGATGAAAATGAAGTATTACTCAAGAAACTGATGGAATTAGGAGGGGGAATGGATGATACGACAAAGTTATGTGGAACGAGAAACCAATGAAACAAAGATTAGATGTCAACTAACTCTTGAGACCTATGAAGCATCAAAGATTAAAACAGGTATTGGCTTTTTTGATCACATGTTAGAGCAGGTAGCTAGGCATGGGTTTATGCAGTTAATTCTTGAAGTTAAAGGTGATTTAGAGGTAGATTGTCACCACACAATTGAGGATGTTGGTATAGTTATTGGTAAAGCTATTAGCAAAGCTTTGGGTAGTTGTGAAGGTATAGTACGTTACGGTTCTTCTATGATACCAATGGATGAAGTTCTTATGAGCTGTGCAATCGATTTATCTGGACGCCCTTATTATTGTAGTAATGTAGTCTTTACAAAAGAGTGTGTCGGTGGCATGGACTTAGAAATGGTGGATGAATTTTTTAGAGCAATTGCTACACATTCAGGTATGAATTTACACTTCCATATGTTCGAAGGTATAAACAATCATCATATGGTTGAAGGAATGTTTAAAGCCTTTGCTAAGGCACTTTCTAATGCGATACAGTTCGATGACAGAATAAAAGGTACACTATCGACCAAAGGTGTTTTGGAGGGGATAGGATGATAGGAATAATTGATTATGGGATGGGTAATTTGAAAAGTGTTACCAATTCACTGAATTTCATAGGTGTTAGGAGTTTTATTAGCAATGATTTTAATGAGCTAAAAAAAGCTGACAGTCTTATTTTACCTGGAGTAGGGGCATTCAAGGATGCAATGAGACAGATTAAGCAATATGAGCTAGATGATTTTATTGTAGGTGCAGTCAAAGAAAATAAACCTTTGCTTGGAATATGTTTAGGGATGCAACTCTTAGTAGAGAAGTCCTTAGAAGATGGCGAACATAAAGGATTAGGCATCATCGATGGTGAAGTCCTTCCAATTGAGGGAGTAGAGAAGGTTCCCCACATGGGATGGAATCAGCTTAGTTTAATAGACGATTCACCTATATGGGGTGATCTGAAACAGCCTTATGTTTATTTTGTACACTCTTATTATGTTTCCACTCCGCCCAAAAATGTCATAGCAACTGTTAATTATGGAGGTCATAAAACTGTTGGGATTCAAAAGGGAAGAGTGTATGGGTTACAGTTTCATCCTGAAAAGAGCGGTGAAGAAGGTTTAACTATTTTAAGAAATTTTGCAATTATTGGAGGTGAGCAACTATGATTCTTTATCCGGCAATTGATATCAAAGATGGCAAATGTGTTCGTCTAAGACAAGGAGATTTTAATAATCAGACAATCTACCACTTAGAGCCTTATAAAGCAGCAAAAGAATGGCAGGAAAAAGGAGCTAAATATCTTCATGTAGTGGATTTAGATGGCGCTTTAGATGGAAGGTTTAGTAATAGAAAAGCAATAGAAGAAATTCTGGAGAATGTAACAATACCTGTACAACTTGGCGGAGGGATTAGAAGCATCCGAGATATTGAAGAACGATTAGCTGTAGGGATAAGTCGTGTTATATTAGGAACAGTAGCTTTAAGGAATTCTAAACTAGTCAAAGAAGCTTTATGTCTATTTGGTCCAGAGAAGATAGTTGTTGGTATTGATGGTGTGAATGGTTATACAGCTATTGACGGATGGAAGAACATTAGTAATGTACCCATCCTTTCACTAGCCAGAGACATGGAGAAAATAGGTGTTAAAACTATCATTTGTACTGATATTCAGCGTGATGGTATGTTAAGCAGTCCCAATATTAAAGAAATTACTACATTGAAGAATAAAACCAAGATGAAAGTAATTGCCTCTGGTGGAGTTTCTAATGTAGCTGATTTGATTAGCTTAAAAGAAGCTGCTATTGATGGTGCGATTATAGGTAAAGCTCTCTATACTGGGCATATCGATTTAGAAGTTGCTTTAGATTTAGTCAATCAAGGGGATGAGTAGAAGTGAGGAAGGTGGTCAGGAAATGCTTACAAAACGCATCATACCTTGTTTAGATGTTAATAATGGAAGAGTTGTAAAAGGTGTTAATTTTATGGATTTAAGAGATGCAGGAGATCCGGTTGAGATTGCTAAACATTATAATGCTTGTGGGGCTGATGAAATAGTTTTCTTAGATATTACGGCATCTTATGAAGAGCGAGAAACCATTTATGATATTGTTGAAAAGACAGCTAAGGAGATTTTTATTCCATTGACTGTAGGAGGTGGTATCAGTTCAATAGAGCAAATCCGAAAAGCGCTTTTATGCGGAGCTGATAAAGTTTCATTAAATACTGCTGCTATTAAGAATCCAGCATTAATAAAAGAAGCAAGTGAGAGGTTTGGAAAGCAGTGTATTGTTATTGCTATTGATGCAAAGAGGAATGACAGTAGCTGGAATGTATACATAAAAGGTGGACGTGAAGATACTGGTATAGATGCATTATGGTGGGCAAAAGAGGTTCAACGATTAGGAGCTGGAGAAATATTATTAACAAGCATGGACCAAGACGGCACAAAGAGTGGTTTTGATACAGATTTAACGGTGTGTATATCAGAAAAATTATCCATACCTGTTATCGCATCGGGTGGTGCTGGATCATTAAGAGATTTTGAAGATGTTTTTAAAGAAGGTAAAGCCGATGCAGCCTTAGCAGCTTCATTATTTCATTATAAAGAACTGACTATTGGTGAGTTGAAGAGTTACTTAAATAAGAAGAATATACCAGTTAGGGTGTGATGAATAGTGGATTTTAAGGATTTGAAGCTTTTAGAAAATCAATTGATTCCAGTCATTGTACAACAATTTGATACCAAAGAGGTACTAATGCAAGCTTATATGAATGATGAGGCTTATGCAAAAACTATAAGTACAGGAGATCTTTATTTTTTCTCAAGGAGTCGTAAAGGATTGTGGAAAAAAGGTGAAACATCAGGACATACCCAGGACTTAATAGAACTCTTAATCGATTGTGATAATGATTGTCTATTAGCTCTTATAGATCAAGTCGGTCCAGCTTGTCACACCAATCACAGAACATGTTTCTATAGGAAGGTGGATATATATAAATGAAAGATGTATTATCAGATTTAATGAAGGTAGTTAATGATAGAAAAGAGAATCCAAAAGAAGGGTCTTATACGAATTATTTACTTGATACTGGAATTGATAAAATACTGAAAAAAGTTGGTGAAGAAAGTGCAGAAGTAATCATTGCATCAAAAAATAATGAGTCTTCTGAAGTTGTTTATGAAGTCGCAGACTTAATGTATCATATCACAGTTTTATTAGTAGAACTTGGTATTGACTGGAATGATATTGATAAGGAATTAAGTAAGAGGAGATAGAGAGAGGTATAAAATCATCACTAAGATAATAAAATGTATAGAGTCATACAGTTAGGGATAATAGAACGGGTGATGATTTGAATAGATCTAGGCGATTAAGAA
Source organism: Vallitalea okinawensis (assembly GCF_002964605.1). Classification (NCBI taxonomy): domain Bacteria; kingdom Bacillati; phylum Bacillota; class Clostridia; order Lachnospirales; family Vallitaleaceae; genus Vallitalea; species Vallitalea okinawensis. The sequence continues at coordinate 168,875 of NZ_PQDH01000008.1, read as the reverse complement.
AAAGTAGGAGGCAAGCAGCATTTAGAAAACAGAAATATCAACGACGAAGAAAAAAGACAAGGATTTTAAATCTAAAAGCAATTTTATTGCTTTTATTTTTCGTTTTATCATTTATTTTTATTAAGAACTATGATAAGATTTTAATGCCCTATGAGGAATTTAAGTACTTTTATATTAATAGAAATGTCATTACATATTTTGAAAACTATGGACAAATAGAAGACGTTGATTATTATAGTTATTTAGCAGCTTATTATGCTAATAAGGACTATAATTTAAAGGGCTATAACATAGAAGATATCAATGCCTTCATTAAAAGCCTACATTGGTATGATAAAATGAAAATAGAAAAAATCTATAGTGAGCAAGGGGAGATACTTGAGCAAGCTTTAGCAGATGTGAAATGTTTCCCAGTCAAAGGCAATCAAGAAGAATTTTATTATGAGGATTCTTATGGCGCAGATAGGACCTATGGTGGTAATCGACTTCATTTAGGAACAGATATTATGGATACTAAAAATCAACGAGGAAGACTAGAAATATTAAGTATAACAGATGGTACAGTTGCCAATATGGGTTGGAATGAAAAAGGCGGATGGCGAATAGGTATTAATAGCCCTAGTGGGAATTATTTTTACTACGCTCATTTAGACAGTTATCGAGAGGATATGGAAGTTGGGCAAAAAATTGAAGCTGGGGAAATTTTAGGTTACATGGGTGATACCGGTTATAGCCCAGTTCCAGGTACTACAGGCCAGTTTCCGGTCCACTTACATCTCGGTATTATGTTAAGAAATATTACAGATGAAGAATATTGGATTAACCCTTATTATATCCTTAGATATGTTGAAGAAAAAGGCAATTAGTTTTTTACTCTGACTAGTGTATTATAGGCAAAAATTTAACATTTTAATACTATTTATGATATAATATATATGTACACGAATGGAGGAAGGTATATGGAAACGCAAAATTGGAGAGAACTCTTAATACCTTATGAACAAGCCGTCCAGGAACTCATTGTGAAGTTTGAAAGTGTTGGAAGAGAGTACACTCGACTTGGACACTATTCACCAATTGAATTTGTAACTGGAAGAGTAAAAAAGATATCTAGTATTATAGAGAAAGCACGAAAGAAAGAAATAGAATTCGAAAAAATCGGAGAAGAAATCGAGGACATCGCTGGGATTCGTATTATATGTCAGTTTGTTGAAGATATAGATAAAGTAGTAGAGCTCATTCGTGATAGAGCTGGGAAAGATATGATGATTATTCGAGAGAAAGACTATGTTTCGAATATGAAGAAAAGCGGTTATCGTAGTTATCATGTCATTATAAAATATCCGGTGCATACTGCATTAGGTGAATTCAATATATTAGCAGAAATACAAATAAGAACGCTAGCAATGAATTTTTGGGCAACAATAGAACATTCATTAAAATATAAATACAATGGAAAGATACCAGAGGAATTGTTAGGCAAGTTAATACATGCAGCAGATGCTGCTCATAGTTTAGATCAAGAGATGTCCTATATACGCAACGAAATCGTCGAAGCTCAGAATCTTTTTAAGCTTAAATCTACATTAGTAGCAGATATCGTTAATAATATACAAAATATATATGATGTTGGAAATATTGAGGAAGCTAAGAGAATTCAAGCTCAGTTTTTAGATATTTTGAGACAAGATTCATTTGAAAAGCTGCAAGAATTTAATAAACAATTAGATGTTATAGCAGAGGTATTTGATGCTCAGAGCCTAAATCGTTAAAAGATAACGTTATGGCTTTAAATAAGATCAAATTACTTCTTGAAGTAGGTACTAACAATTTGGAGGATATATATGGCGATATATGCTATAGGAGATTTACATTTAGGCTTCAATGTTAATAAACCCATGGGTATCTTTGGGGACGCATGGACTAATCATGAGCTTAAGATTAAGGAGCATTGGCAGGAGACCATCAAGGAGCAAGATTTAGTTTTGATACCGGGTGATATATCTTGGGCTATGACCTTAGAAGAGGCCATGGAGGATTTAGGATGGATTGATGCCTTGCCGGGTTATAAGGTATTAGTAAGAGGTAATCATGATTATTGGTGGAAATCCATCACTAAGCTGAATAGTATGTTTGATAAAATGTTTTTTTTGCAGAATAATTTCTATACCATTGACAACATTGCAATCTGTGGTACTAGGGGATGGACATGCCCTAATCAACGTATGTTTACTGACCAAGATGAAAAAATCTATAAACGAGAACTACAGCGTCTTGAACTATCTCTAAATCACGCAGTTAAAGGTGGATTCACGTACATCATTGCTATGCTGCATTATCCACCAACTAATGATGAAAAACAGATATCAGGATTTACCGAGCTTATGGGAGCTTATGGAGTAGACAAGGTTGTTTATGGCCACCTTCATGGTCAACTATCATTTGATAGTAGTTTGATTGGTAAGCATGGGAAAACTCATTATCATCTTGTTTCTGCGGATTATCTTGATTTTCAACTGTATAAGGTTCTATAAGTTTAAACTAGGAACCATTCAAATGTATTAATTTAGCTGGAGAAGGAGGAATATTATGAAATGCCCTTTTTGTGGATATGATAATACGAAAGTTATTGATTCACGACCGTCTGAAGAAAATATATCAATTAGAAGACGACGTCAATGTGAGAAATGCAATAAACGTTTTACTACCTATGAGAAAGTTGAAACAATACCACTTATGGTGATAAAAAAGGATAAAACAAGAGAGCCATTTAACAGAGATAAACTAATGGATGGCATTCTACGATCCTGCCATAAACGCCCTGTTTCTGTTACAGATGTAGAAAGATTAGTTGAAGATATTGAAAATAAAGTACTCAATTCCATGGCGAAAGAAATAGATAGCGTTCAGATTGGTGAATATGTTATGGAAGGTTTAAAAGGAATCGATGAAATAGCTTATGTGCGATTTGCATCTGTATATCGACAATTTAAGGATATCAATACCTTTATGCAGGAATTAAATAAAATGATTAAAGGATCATAGATTTAGATCAAATTGACTGTCTCGTTGGGGCAGTTTTTTATCATATAGGAAAGTCGTATAATCAACCAATTAGAAACAGTTAATTGATACTAAGTAACCTTCCTAACAACACAAACTTCATAAATACACGCAGCGGAGCTACATTCGTTCTTTGATGGTGTGGTAATGTGTACCATTTTTTGTTATGAGTATATCATGTATCTGACTTTAATTAATTGAATAAACTAGAAATATAGTATATAATAAGTAAAAAAGGAGGTGTGGAGATGCAGTATATCAAAAAAGCCAGTTTATATCTAATCCTTTTTATGATATCAGCTAATGTTGTACATAGTGCAGAAGTAGGTGTTAATTCCCAATTCAGTGAGAAAGCTACCTTAGTTTTAGAAGAAAAGCTATTGGACGATAAAGTTATACATGGTTTCTATGCCATTAATTCCAATACTCGCTTTAATCAAATGATTGAGGATAAATCGATCAATAATTTTGATCATATTTCCTTTGGGTGGAGTACAATTGATGAAGAGAATGGTGAAGTCTTTCTGACACAAGAGAGAAGACTAGGTGACCAACTATACGATTATTATAGACCTGAAGGTTCTGATGAAGTGCTAAATAATATGAAATCTCATTCAATTGATAGCAGCCTTATGGTTTATGCACCATTATCTCAATTTGAAGATAATTTTGGTACTATTTTTAGGGAAAAGGAAATTATGAATCAGATTATTCTAGCTGCTTTGGATTTTAATGCTGTGACAATAGATTTTGAGTTTGTTAACCAGGACTATCAACAGTCTTACTTACAGTTCCTAAGAGATTTAAAAGCAGTACTCGAAGTGCTTAATAAACAGCTTTATGTCACTGTGCCTGTATCAACTAATTATAATCACTATCAACATGATGAGATCTTTCAAATAGCTGATTATGTTATTTTAATGGCACATGACTATGAGGCTAAATGGATAAATGGTTTTTATGGTAATGAACCAGTACTATCCCCTCAATCACCGATCAATACAATCAGTCAGGATATCAGCCGTATAAAAGGGGGGCTATCAGATTCAAGTTTAATAGAAAAGGGGCTACTCCAGATTAGTTTTGCATCGACACAATGGGAAAATATTAATGGGTATGTGGATGGTCAAGCGTATCATCCTACATATAGCATGATTTATGATCGAGCTTTAAATGAAGTTATAACCAATAAACAAGCCTATGATACCATAGTGAGACGTGGGGAAAGTTCTCTTAACCCCTATATTTTATATACAAATAAAGAAACAGGTAATCTAAATACAATATGGTATGAAGACTGGACCAGTGTTGAATCCAAATTAAAATTGGTTAAAGAACAAGGACTTGGCGGGATATCCCTATGGTACATAGGCAGCATCCCAAATTACTATTCAGGCGAAATTGATTTGGAATTAGACGTTTGGAATCGATTAGGTGAAGAGATTAGATAGTATAGTGTTAGAATAAAAAGTTAAATAATTTTTTAAAGATACATATTTTTGAATTGAAAATAAGGCACATGATTAGCAGTATTAATACTGAATCATGTGCCTTTATATTATGGATTAACTATTCCCATAATTTACATATACTAAAAATGCTTAACTCTCTTGTATATATATAAGTTGCTATATAAAATATTAAATGGACTTACATAGAGTACTAGGAGGAATATAATGAAAAAAATCCAAATTATTACAAGTGTTCTCTTGCTTTTTTTATTGATTTTCATGGTAGATATAAAAGCAGAAGACCCACAAGAAATTGTTACTTTTGAAGACTTTAGAGTCGAAGATGCTGTAAGAGGTATTATTAATAAGCCCACAGGAAACATCTATTTAGAAGATGTCGATGAAATAACAGAATTAGAGTTGTTAAGATCAGGTATTAATAATTTAGAGGGAATACAGTACCTTACTAATTTGAAATATTTAAATTTAGGTTACAACAACATAAAAGATATATGTCCATTAAAGGACCTAGAATTTTTGGAGGTGTTAGTTTTAGATAGTAATAATATTGAAGATATATCAGCATTAGAAACCCTTACAACTTTAAAACATTTATATTTAAGTGATAACCAGATTAATGATATTACCCCACTTGAGAATCTTATAAATTTAGAATGGATAGTTATAAATAGGAACAAGATTAAAGATATAAGTCCAGTAAAGAGCTTAGATAGATTGATTCGATTAGAGATAACGCATAATGAAATAGAGAGCATTATACCATTAACTTTCTTATCTGATTCAAGATTAAACCAACTTGTTATCAATGATAATAAGATAGATGATGTGAGTTCATTAGAAAACTTTAGACGTTTAGTCTATATTGATTTGAGTAATAATCGTATAAAGGATGTAGATCCCTTAGGAAAACTAAGTTTAAAATTTTTAAACATCTCTAGAAATAACATCATAGATATAAGTGGTTTATCTAATTTAACGCAATTACATTATTTAAATCTATCAGATAATAAAATTGCAGATATTGACGAATTAGTCAATTTGGAAAGTCTTGAATATCTATACATATCCAATAATAATATAGAAAATCTTGATCCTATAGATAGTTTGAGAGGGTTAACTTTCGTGGATGCCTCTGGAAATGATGATGGGAATAAGGAAGTATTTATTGAATTAAATAATGAGGAAGTTACGTTTGAAGATGCACAGCCATATATAAATGAAAATTTAAGAACAATGATTCCAGTTAGATTTTTAATGGAGGCTTTAGGTGCAGAAGTCAATTGGAATCAGGAGCTTAAAGAAGTTTATATAAATCATAACTATAGATTACTGACTTTAAGAGTTGACCAAGATAAAATTGACGCAAAAACTCTAGACGAAGACGGTGAGAAAATGTTTAGCGAAGTCATAAGAATGGATACAAAGGCTACATTGAAGTTAGATAGAGTATATGTCCCTATTCGATTTGTAAGTGAGGCTTTAGGAGCTAAAGTAAACTGGGATAACGATACAAGAACAGTAGAAATATTCACTGAACCAGATCAATCAGTAGAACCAATCACCTTCTCAGATCCTATACTAGAAAAAATGATACGGTATCATATTAATAAACCTGTAGGCGATATTACTGAAGAAGATGTTATGGCTATAGAGAGTTTTACATTATCAGACTATGGAATCTCTAATATAGATGGTATTGAATATTTGAAGGGATTGAAGGACCTATCATTAGTCAATAATCAGATAGAGGATTTAGGGTCTTTAGAAAGTTTAATCGGTTTAAAAAGGTTATACTTAGGTGGCAACAACATACAAGATATTACACCATTAAATAAATTAATGAATCTAAGAATTTTGGATATCTCAAACAATAAATTACAAAACATAGATGCTATTAAGAATCTAAGGAATTTAGGGCAATTAAATTTAGAATCTAATATGATAACAGATATAAGTTCTTTAGAAAACTTAGAACGATTGGCTGTTTTAAACTTGAATAATAATAAAATAAAAGATATATCTTCAATTAGTAGTCTTGATTATATACAAATACTATCCTTAGATAATAATGAGATAGAACATATTGATGAATTAGGTAATCCTCCTTATCTAACGATTGTATCAATTAATAATAATGAAATTAGTAATATAAATGTTTTAAAGGAGATAGAGAGTTTGGAAATAATAAATATTCGAGACAATCCAATAGAAGATGTTAGTTCCGTTAAATGGCTAGAAAATAGATAGATATGAGGATATTATTGTTTACTAAGTTATAGAGGGTAGGTGCTATTGTAGCACGTACTCCTAATTCTTTTATAGAATAGGAATGTTCGTATTTGTCCACAAGTCATCCTGCATTCCTATTCCAATTTTAACTTGGCATTAGTCAATTTAGTATACTAATTTTCATGATTCTTTGATATAAAGAAGATACATATAAATAAAGTAGAGAGAAAATCAGCTGAGTAAATAGAATGTCATAAAGATTTAGTTAGATTACTTTGAAAGAATTAATGGGGAGATTAATACAGAATGAATAAATATATAGATGCACAATTCTACACAGTCAAAGAAGTTGCAACTATCTTAAAAATCACACCAAAAGATGTTCATCTCATGATTGATCAAGGTAGGATACCTTGTGAAGTTTTTGGAGTCAATATCAAAAGAATACCTATAGCCTATATAAATACCCTAGTTGAAAAACATTCACCAAAAGAAGATAACCGGAGAGAAGATTATTATTTAATGCAAGAATTAAACAGCAGGGATTTATCAAAAGAAGACGTGCTTATTCAACAATCTGAAAATCAATACGTGGTTTATACAAAGGACATGAATAACTATTTGTTTGATGTTATTATTTATAGAAAGTAATACAGATGACAATGCTTATAATCAACGCAATTTTATCACGATTATCCTATATCCTATAAAAACATACTAAAAATTAGATGTATTTATATCTAGAGGGAGGGGGCGGAGTGGAAATTTTGAACATCAAGGTCTATGCGAAAAATTCATAGGTGTGGCAGATAAACTATTTAAACAGGGGAAGATCAATCAGGAACAATACATTAAACTAACGGTTAAGAAAAAAGAGTATCTAAAGACATCCATAAAAAATAAAAGCAAATAATAATATATTAATTTTTAAACACTATGTAAGCCCATATGTGGATGATTTCAGCCACTCATGGGCTTTTTTTTAATTCCAATACTTCTTATCCAGGGAGCGGTATTGGATAGCTTCTGTTATATGATGGGTGTTTATAGTCTCTGATAGATCCAAGTCTGCAATGGTACGAGCTATTTTAATAATACGGTGATAAGCTCTAGCACTTAGCTTCATAGATTTAAAAACACGCTCCAATATTTTTTGACTTGATTCATTCAGTTTGCAATATCTTTCTAGCATTTTAGGGGAGAGCTGACTATTAAATATGATATTTTCACTCCGATAGCGTTCTTTTTGAAGTTGATGGGCATTTAATACCCTTTCTTTAATAGATTGAGAGGATTCAGTTGTCCCATCTTGATGTAAATCTGAATAGTCTATATTAGCAGCTTCCACGTGGAGGTCAATTCGATCTAGAAGGGGACCGGAAAGTTTACTCAAGTATCTTTTAATCTGAAGAGGGGTACAATGACAGCGTTCTTGATCAGGGAAATAACCGCAAGGGCATGGGTTTAAACTTAAAACAAGCATAAAATCTGAGGGATATGTATAGGTAGCTTGCACACGGGAAATAGTGACAATTTTATCTTCTATGGGTTGTCTTAAGACTTCTAGAGCAGATTTTGGAAATTCTGCTACTTCATCTAGAAACAATACACCTCCATGGGCAAGGCTAACTTCTCCAGGTTTGGGGTAAGAACCGCCACCGACTAAAGCTGAAGATGAAACAGTGTGATGAGGTGCTCTAAAAGGTCTATTACTAATAAGTGATTGATTTGCTGGTAATTGATTGGCAGTACTATATATTTTTGTGATTTCAATACTTTCTTCTAAAGAAAGATCAGGCATAATGCTAGGAACTCTTTTAGCCATCATAGTTTTACCAGAGCCAGGGGGGCCTATTAATAGTAAATTATGATAACCGCTGACTGCAATTTCTAAGGCTCTTTTAACATGTTGCTGACCTTTTACGTCAGAAAAATCAAGTGGATGATTTTCAGTATGATTAAGTAATTTCCCAGGATCTAGAGTTGTTGGAGAGATGAGGAGTTTTTTATTAAGATGGTTGACTAATTGCTGTAGGTTGTTTACACCTATAATACTCATATGCTCTAATACTGCAGCCTCCTCTGCATTGTCTAGAGGAACTATGCATTCCGTTATACCATTTTTGTAGGCGCTATTTATAATAGGAAGAATCCCGTTCACTGGTCTTATGTGACCTTCTAATGAAAGCTCACCAACAAATAGCTGATGACTTAAATCCTCAGTGATAATATCTAAACTTTTTAAAATACCCATAGCAATAGGTAAGTCGAATCTTGGACCTTCCTTACGAATGTCAGCAGGTGATAGATTAACGATTAGTCGTTTGATTGGAAAACGAAAGTCAGAGTTTTTAATAGCGGATTTAACACGTTCCTTAGCTTCTCTTACAGATGAGTCTGGAAGTCCTACAATATCAAAAGTTGGTAAGCCGTCAGAGATATCAACTTCTACTTTTACGATAGTAGCATCAATCCCCATTAATGTGGCACTATTTACGGTGCTGACCATGATAATCCTCCTTGACGTTGAGAAATAAATTTCTACGCGAAAAGTGACATTTTCGAGCAAGTAAAGATAATTACAATTTTTTACTGAATCATTTTGGTTCAGCAAAATGAGAATTTTTCTATACTAAAATATTAATACTAATTATATCATAAGTTACAAAATATTGTAATGAAAAATGTGCAAAATTATAGAAAATTCAATATATGCTGTACAAATTAAACTATTCTTTATATAATATAATATATTTTGGAGTAGGAAATTTGCACTACGATATCAAGTTAATAATGTTACCTACACAAAATAGAAATAAGACATTTATAACTAGCTACTGGAGGAAGAAAATTTTATAGGGAAAGGGAATCTCTTTATTCTATTAATGAAGAGATTCTGTTCAAGGAGATGCGATGAGAAGAGATTTAATTTGGTTATGGTTGAACAAGACTCCTAATATCGGGTATAAAAAGATAAAAAAATTGCAGGCTCACTTTGGAGATTTAGAGGATATTTGGAATGCAAATAGGGAAGGATTTAGTCATGTAAAAGAATTATTACCAAGGGACATAAATCTACTTTTTGAAAACAAAAATTTGGATGATTTATTAGCCTATGAAGAGAAGCTGCAGAATCTTGGGATCCAATATATAACTTTTGATCATCAGAAATATCCAGATTCTTTATTAAATATTTATGACCCGCCACAAGTTATCTATGTCAAAGGAGAAATACCTGTCGACAGTCTAAAAGTTGGTATCGTCGGAGCCAGACGGTGCAGCCAATATGGAAAGTATGTTGCTTATAAAATATCTAAAGAGCTCGTCGAAAAAAGTGTAACTGTTGTTAGTGGAATGGCTCGAGGAATTGATACCGCAGCGCATAATGGTGCTATAGAAGGTGGAGGTAAAACCATAGCAGTTCTTGGATGTGGTTTAGATATCTGCTATCCTAAGGAAAATAATAAACTTATGGCTTCTATTACCGAGCATGGTGCTGTTATAAGTGAATTTCCATTAGGAACACCACCACTAGCTAAAAATTTTCCAAGACGAAACAGAATTATCAGTGGACTGAGTAGAGCTCTCATTGTAGCTGAGGCAGCATTAAAAAGTGGTTCTTTAATAACTGCAGATCATGCTTTGGAACAGGGATTAGATGTCTATGCAATTCCGGGGAGCATTCTATCAAAAACTTCTGAAGGAGCTAATTGGCTCATTAAACAGGGAGCTAAAGTTCTAACATCCAGTGAAGATATTTTATTGGATTTTAACCTGAATTATCCGAAAATAAATGAAAATTATCAGACAAAATTAAAAATAGAACTTGCAAAAGATGAAAAAATGATTTATGATAATCTAGGTTTAGAACCATTACATATTGATGTGTTATGTGCAAAAACTAATATGTCAATAACTCAAATTCAGCATATTGTTACAATTCTAGAATTAGATGGATATATTGAACAGTTACCTGGCAAAAGATTTATCAAAAAAATGTGACAAAAGGGGAGAGGTTATTATGGCTAAATATTTAGTAATTGTGGAATCACCAGCAAAAGCTAAAACCATTAAAAAGTTTTTAGGTTCTTCCTATAAAGTCGAAGCCTCAAATGGTCATGTAAGAGACTTACCAAAAAGTCAAATGGGGGTTGACATTGAAAGTGATTTTGAACCCAAATATATAACTATTCGTGGTAAAGGCGAACTTTTAACAAAGCTACGTAAAGATGCCAAAAAAGTGGATAAGATCTATCTAGCAACTGACCCGGACCGGGAAGGAGAGGCCATTTCATGGCATCTTATTACTGCTTTAAGATTAGAAGATAAAAATGTTGCGAGAATCACATTCAATGAAATTACGAAGACAGCAGTTAAGAACTCCATCAAGCAGGCTCGTGATATTGACATGAGTCGTGTTGATGCTCAACAGGCAAGACGTGTTTTAGACCGGGTTGTAGGTTATAAAATTAGTCCGCTTTTATGGAAAAAAGTAAAGAAGGGACTATCAGCAGGAAGAGTTCAATCTGTTGCATTGAGATTAGTATGTGATCGCGAAGAAGAAATCAGAAACTTTATCGAAGAAGAATATTGGACAATTGAATCAGAGCATTCATTGAAAAATAAAAGACAAAAATTCGAAGCAAAATTTCATAGTAAAAATGGTAAAAAGATTGAATTGGCATCTCAATCACAAGTTGATGAAATTTTGAAGGATATTGAAGGGGAAGGGTGGAAGGTATCTAAAGTTAAGCAAGGGGAGCGTACTAAAAAATCTGCACCTCCTTTTACAACGAGTACATTACAGCAAGAAGCTTCAAAATACTTAAATTTCACAACTTCAAAGTCCATGCGTATCGCTCAACAGCTTTATGAAGGTGTTGATGTTAAGGGGAAAGGATCAATCGGTTTAATTACTTACTTACGTACCGATTCGACTCGAATTTCTAAAGAGGCTCATGAAGAAGCGTGTACCTATATTGAAAATGAATTTGGGAAAGAATATGTAAAGAGTGATGACAATCAATATAAAAATAAGAAAAACATGCAGGATGCTCATGAAGCTATTCGACCTACTTATGTAGACTTAGAACCTGATAGTATTAAAGAGTCACTTTCTAGGGATCAGTATCGCTTGTATAAGCTTATTTGGAACCGATTTCTTGCAAGTAGAATGCAATCAGCTAAATACAATACCTATAGTGTTAAATTGGCTGTTAAAGATTATCAATTTAATGCATCAGGATCTTCAATTGCATTCCATGGTTTTCTGAAAGTCTATGACCATGGTGAAGAACAGCATAAGCTTGGTATCTTGAATAAGTTAGAAGAGGGTATGCAAGTGAACCTCATTAATATAGAAGGTAAGCAGCATTTCACTCAACCTCCAGCGAGATTTACTGAAGCTTCATTGGTAAAAACTTTAGAGGAAAAGGGTGTAGGTCGACCAAGTACTTATGCACCAACCATTACAACTTTATTATCCCGATATTATGTGACTAAAGAAAGTAAAGCTATTTGTACAACAGAACTTGGTGAAGTTGTTAATGATATTATGAGAAATTATTTCAAAGATATAGTTGATGTTGACTTCACAGCTCATCTTGAAGATAAATTAGATGAGGTTGAAGAAGGTAACATTCCTTGGAAAGAAGTTCTAAGAGATTTCTATCCTTCTTTTGATGAATGTATTAATGACGCTGAAGAAAAATTAGACAAGATAGAGATACAAGATGAAGAGACAGATGTCATTTGTGAAAATTGTGGTCGAAATATGGTCATTAAATTTGGGCGACATGGTAAATTCTTAGCATGTCCTGGTTTCCCAGATTGTAGAAACACAAAACCTTACTATGAGGAAACAGATGCTCATTGTCCAAAGTGTAATGGTAAAATCCTTATTAAGAAAACACGAAAAGGTAGACGCTACTATGGGTGTGAGAATAACCCAGAATGTGAGTTCATGACGTGGAATAAGCCTACTGATCAAAAATGTGAAAAGTGCGGCGATATACTCGTGGAAAAGGGTGCTAAGACATTAAAATGTAATAATAAAGAATGCGATGTCATTATCAAAAATGATGGCAAAGATGATTAAAATATAAGTAATGCTCCAGATACAATATGCTGTAGTTTCATTTTAAATTTGAATCTTATATTGTATCTGGGGTATGAAAGTTCGTCAATTACAGAATAATAAGCAATTGAAGTAAACAATCCTGTAGATTATAGTATGAGATTTATGCGGAAAAAAACTAAAAATTGCCCTTGTATTTTGTAATAAAAAATGATAATATAATAAAAGTGATATTTTTAAAAATTAAAACAATTTAGAAACTTTTAAACAAAAGAAACATTTAATCGTTTCTCAGATTCATTATGTCAATCATAATTCGAATGACAGCAAAAATAAAATACTTGAAAGATTAAAATGAGGTGAATTTTTAAATGAGCGTTGATTTGTTAGAAAAAATTAGGAAGGTAAATAGCCTACTACAAAGAACTGGCTTCCAACCTGTGATATTTAATGATATATGTAAGATGTTGGGAGATGTTATCGACGCCAATGTAATGGTTATTTCTAAAAAGGGGAAAGTTCTTGGTCTATTCCAAAATGAAGATATGGGTATGATCAAGGATTTAGAAGAAACTACAATTGGATCATATTTAGATAAACAATTAAGTAACAATTTTATATCTGTAATCAATACAAGAGAAAATATAGAGATAGAATCAATTGGTTTACAAGATCAAAACGAATTAAATAAGTTTAAAGCTGTTATCTCACCTATTGATGCAGGTGGAGAAAAGCTAGGAACCTTGTTCCTATATAAAAATCACATTGAATTTGATGTTGAAGATATAATTATGGTTGAATATGCTGCGACTGTTGTTGGTCTCGAAATTATTCGCTCCATCAATGAAGAAAGCGCTGAAGAGATTAGAAAATCAACTATTGTTAAATCTGCCATTGGAACATTATCCTATTCAGAACTGGAAGCTATATTACACATATTTGAAGAACTGGATGGAATGGAAGGTTTGCTTGTTGCGAGTAAAATCGCAGACAGAGTAGGTATCACCAGATCTGTTATTGTTAACGCTTTACGTAAGTTTGAAAGTGCTGGTGTTATTGAATCACGTTCTTTAGGTATGAAAGGAACGTATATCAAAGTTTTAAATGAAGTCTTATTGGATGAACTTGACAAAATGAGAAGATAATTGACATTAAGAATTTTAAAGCTAGTATTGAATAATACTAGCTTTTTCTATTGCAAAAATCTAGTATATAGGCTTTTACAAGAGTATGGGCAATCAATTTATAAAATAAATAATAATTATCAACTAATAGCGATAGTCATAAAAAGCTGAATTTAATGCCAATATATGTAGAATATGGATGTTAATATGGTAAAATTTTCGAATATCCAATAATTTTGTGCAGAAACAGTTGCTTTATCTACATATTTTTATTAATATATATATGTAATCAAAATTTAACAAAAATTTTAGATAGTTTTGTTAAGTAAAGAAGAAATTGCTAGGAAATTACGAATCCGTGAAGGAGGTGTTTGTGAAAAGATGAGTACATCCATGTTTGGTCAAGTCAGTCTATTGTCAAAAGCTCTCGAAACATCTTGGATGAGAAATCAGGTTATTGCAAATAACATTGCCAATGTTGATACCCCTGGTTTCAAAAAGAATAATGTTATCTTTGAAGAATATCTTATTCAAGCATCAGAAACAAATAATCTTACAGATGATATGATTCAAAACACTAAACCTCAAGTTGTTGAAGATCAATCTAATCTAGCTTATCGAGTAGATGGCAATAATGTGGATATTGATGTAGAAATGGCTAAAAGAGCTCAGAATGAGCTTTATTATAACGCTGTTATAAGTCAAGTATCTCACCAATTTAGACAGATCAACACAGTTTTAAATGCCAAGTAATAAGGAGGTGCTGATATGTCTATTTTTAGTGCAATGGATGTTACAGCAAGTGGACTAACAGTTCAGAGGCTAAGGATGGACGTCATATCACAGAATGTTGCGAATGTGAACACAACGCGTACAGAAAGTGGTGACCCATATAAGAGAAAAGTCATCTTAGTCCAAGAAGCAACACCTTCCTTTCAGGAAGTATTACAATCTCAAATGACAAATCAACCAACAACATCAGGTGTTAAGGCAACTGCTATTGTTGAAGATTCTCGTCCGTTCGTTAAAGTTTATGATCCTGGTCATCCCGATGCAAATGCTGAAGGGTATGTTAATATGCCTAATGTAAATATAATCGAAGAAATGACAAATATGATATCTGCCAGTCGTGCTTATGAAGCCAATGTTACTGTATTAAACGGAACTAAAGGCATGGCAATGAAAGCGCTTGAAATAGGAAAGTAGATGATTGGGGGAATTGTTAATGCAGATTAATGGTGTGACCTCTGGGGTTACGAAGATAGCCCAGGTTCAAGAGACGTCTACTAAGGGTCTTGCCTTTGATACGTATCTTGATCAAGCACTAAATCTTTGGAATAGTACGAATCAACTAGAAAAAGAAGCTGAGCAAATCAGCACTGATTTTGTACTAGGGAAAACCGATGATATTGCAAGTGTCATGATTGCAACGGAGAAAGCAAATGTTGCTCTTCAATTTACCGTGAAAGTTAGAGATACTATGCTTGAAGCTTTTAATGAGATCATGAGGATGCAGATTTAGTGCAGAATGAACAGGAAAGAGGAGAATGAATGAGCGAGTTTTTTGAGAAGCTTTCGAAGCAGATCATCGATTATTGGAACAAATTCGATAATAGACAAAGAACGACTATTATCGTATTAGGGGTTTTAATCATTATATTTTTATCGACTGCTGTTTATTTTGCAACTCGCCCCAATATGGTGACGCTTTATGAAGGGATGACGATGGAAGAAGCTTCGGCTATTACCAAAGTGTTACAGGAAAATAGTATTGCTTATGAAGCTACAGATGATGGAAGGACTATTAAGGTTGAAGATAAGTATCAAACGCAAGCTAAATATTTGTTAGCTGATACGACATTACCTTCCAGTGATTATACATATGAAGATGCTTATAACAGTAGCATGACAGATACTGAAAATATTAAACAAGAGAAACTCCATCAAGCCATGGAAACAGAGCTGGAGCAAACATTAATCAGAATAAATGGAATTGAAGATGCTAACGTTATCTTAGAAATTCCAGATTATGATCGTTTGTATCAAAACAATGTTAAAGAATCTAAGGCTAGTGTTGTTTTAACAACATCCAAGAAGTTAGAGCAAGGTCAAGTAAACAGCATTGTTGGTATTGTCCTCAATGGTGTTGAAAATCTATCAGAAGAAAACATAACAATTGTTGACCATGATGGTGATACTTTGTATGGTGGAGATTTAGATCAAGAATCAGCTATTGTTGATAAAAAATTTCAAAACAAGGTTAAGCAGGAGGATTTGCTAGAGAAAAAGATAGAAGAACTTCTAGCATCAAGTTATGATCGGGTAACTGCAAAGGTTAATTTAGTATTTGATTATAACGAGTATCAATCCACCAAGGAAACTTATAGTAATCCGACAGGGGATGGCTCTGATACAGGGTTAATAAATTCAGAAACTAATTCAAGCTCATCCACTACAAATACGCAAACCGGTGGTGCACCTGGTATCGATTCTAATCCAGGAGAAGCAACACAGTATGCCACCAGCAATTCAGGTACACAATCAGAATCAGAAACAGAAAATGAATCAGCAGACTATATATATAATAAAGACGTAACTTATGAATCTAACAGTCCTGGTGAAATTAAGTACGATAACTCTTCTATTGCAGTTCAATTAATTAATTATACAATCTATGATGAAGCTATTTTAGAAGAAAGTGGTCAATTAGCAGGAACGACGTGGGAAGATTATAAGGCTACGATTACAGAAGAAGATTTTGTTGTCAATGACCCAGTCATTGCATCAGTAAAAATGCAACAGGTATTAATAAAGTTGAAATCTATGGTGTGACTCAACCTATATTTATAGATAAAGCAACGACGGATATACCTTATCAAGAGTATTTGTTAATTTTAATAGTTGCTTTTCTTGTAGTAATGCTTGCTTATGTCATCTACAAAGGTACTGAGCCTGTGGAAGTAACAGAAATTATACCAGAATTATCTGTAGAAGAATTATTGTCCAAGAACATTGAAGAAGAAGTAGAAGAAATTCAGGACGATGAAAGCACAGGTATTAAGAAAGAAATTGAACGATTTGTTGATGAAAAACCAGAAGCAGCTGCCCAATTATTAAGAAATTGGTTAGGCCAAGATTGGGAGTGATGGAATGAATATGACAGGAGAACGTATTTCAGGATTAGAAAAAGCTGCAATGTTATTAATTGTTCTTGGTCCTGAAAAGTCATCAAAAGTATTTAAATATCTAAAAGAAGAGGAAATTGAGCAGTTAACTCTTGAAATAGCCAATATAAGAAGTGTTTCACCACAAGTTAAAGATGAAGTCATTAGAGAGTTTTATGAAATTTGTTTGGCGCAACAATATATATCAGAAGGTGGTATTAACTACGCTAAGCAATTACTTGAGGAAGCACTTGGTAATGATAAATCAGATGAAATCATTAACCGTCTTACTTCTGCTTTACAAGTTCGACCTTTTGATTTCATTCAACGAACAGAAGCTAGTCAAATCCTTAACTTTATTCAAAATGAGCACCCACAAACAATTGCTCTGATTTTGAGTTATTTGAAACCTAATAAGGCGTCAGCTATTCTGTCAGCCTTACCACAGGAAAAACAAGCAGATGTAGCTAAGAGAATTGCGCAAATGGATAGGACTTCTCCAGAAGTAATTAAAGAAGTTGAACGAGTACTTGAGAAGAAGTTATCATCAATCGAAGGTCAAGATTATACCATCGTTGGTGGCGTCGATTCAGTTGTTAATATTTTAAGTTCGGTTGATAGAGGAACAGAAAAACATATTCTTGATACGCTTGAAGTGGATGACGTGGAATTAGCTGAAGAAATTAAAAGAAAGATGTTTGTATTCGAAGATATTGTTACACTTGATGATCGTTCAATTCAACGTGTACTAAGAGAAATTGACAATGCAGACTTAGCTTTAGCCATGAAATCATCAGGACAAGAAGTTCAAAATGTTGTTCTTAAAAATTTATCAAGCCGTTTAGCAACGATGATTAAAGAAGATATGGAGTACATGGGACCTGTAAGATTACGTGACGTTGAAGAAGCTCAACAAAAGATAGTTAATACAATTAGACGATTAGAAGATTCTGGTGAGATCATCGTTTCACGTGGTGGAGGAGATGAAATAATTGTCTAGTTTAATAAAAGCTAATCAGATAATCATGGGTAATGAAAAAGTTCTATTGGCCACTGAAGCTGTAGCTTCAATGCAACGTCTATCAGAAGATATTGATCAGCTAGACAAGAAAAGAATAGCTATTTTGGCGGAAGCTGAGAAAGAACTGGAATCAGCAAAGGTGGAATCTCAGCGAATGCTCATTGAAGCACAAGCTGAAGTTAAGAAATTGCTTGATGAAGCGGAGCTAAAGATACAAGAAGAGCGGCAGACAGCATTGGAAGAAGCTCAGCGCATAGGGTATGAATCAGGTAAAGAGGAAGCGGCTAGAGAAGCAAAGAGTTTTCTTGATGAGGCTGAAAGAACCCTGAAACATGCAAAGGAAGAAGCTGATATGAAGATTGCTGCAGTAGAACCTCATATGGTTCAACTCCTTAAGGGGTTAGTCAGCAAAGTCATTGGAACACAAGTCAAGTACAATGATGATGTATTAATTTTTATGATACGAAGAGCCTTTTCCGAGTTAAAGCTTAGTAAAAGTATTAAAGTAAAAGTTGGTAGAGAACAGTACACTTTCCTTAAAGACAATAAATCCATGTTGTACTCAGGTATAAGTGAAGATACTGAGATTGAGATTATAGAAGATCAAACCATGTTAAAGGGCGATTGTATTATCGAGACACCAGCTGGTAATTTAGATGTTAGTGTAAAAGACCAGATAAAAGGTGTCAGAGAATATTTAGACCTTATTGCTTTAGAAGAGTAGAAAAAAGTAATCACAAAAGGTGATGTTTTGAATCAGACAATAAATTTTGATAAGTATTATAAATTGCTAGAAAAAGATTACGTAAGACGCTATGGAGAAATAACACGAGTTGTTGGTTTGACTATTGAAGCATCAGGACCATCGGTACCTTTAGGGAGTTTATGTAAGATTAAATCTAAATGGTCTGAGGACTTGTTAGCAGAAGTGGTCGGCTTCAAAGAAAATAATATTCAACTCATGCCATTAAGTCATATGAGTGGTGTTCATCCTGGTAGTATTATTGAATCGGCGGGTACGCCACTATCTGTTGATGTAGGGGAGCAACTCTTAGGTCGGGTTTTAGATGGCTTAGGCAATCCTATTGATGACTATGGTGATTTAAATACCAGTGTGTCCTATAGCATTAGCAATAGTGCACCGCATCCACTGAAGAGAAAGCCAATTGATGAAACCTTGAATATGGGTGTTAAAGCAATGAATGGATTAATAACCATAGGGAAAGGTCAACGTGTTGGTATATTCGCTGGTTCAGGAGTAGGTAAGAGTACATTACTGGGAATGCTGGCAAGGGATTCGAGTGCAGATGTAAATGTTATTGCCTTAATTGGTGAACGTGGTAGGGAAGTTAAGGAATTCATGGATAAGTCTTTAGGTGAAGAAGGTTTGAAACGATCCGTTGTCATTGTTGCTACTTCTGATCAACCTGCGTTAGTACGCCTAAAGGCGGCCTATACGGCTACAGCTGTAGCAGAATACTTTAGAGATCAAGGTAAAGATGTTTTACTAATGATGGATTCACTTACTCGTTTTTCGATGGCTCAAAGGGAGATTGGTTTAGCAACGGGGGAACCACCTGTTACAAAAGGTTATCCACCTTCTGTATTTGGTCTTATGCCTAGACTATTAGAACGTGCGGGAAATTCAGATACAGGCTCCATTACTGGCCTTTATACTGTCTTAGTGGATGGAGATGACATGGATGAGCCGATATCCGATACAGCTCGTGGTATTTTAGATGGTCATATCATACTATCTAGGAAATTAGCACATAAGAACCACTATCCTTGTATCGATGTACTTCAGAGTGTGTCAAGGGTGATGAATGATATTGTTTCTCCTGACCACAAGCAAGCAGCTTCAGAACTGCGTAACTTATTAGCAACCTATGGAGAAGCAGAAGACTTAATTAACATTGGAGCTTATGTCAATGGCAGTAATCCAAAAATTGATGAAGCGATATCAAAAATAGATAACATTAAGAATTACCTGACACAATCCGTTGATGAAAATTTTGATTATAATGCCTCTTTAGAAGGTCTTATAAATTGTATATCATAGGTGATATAGATGAGTAAGTTTAATTTCCGTTTACAACCTGTTCTTGACTATCGAGAAGTTGTAGAAGAGCAAAAGAAAACTGAATATGGTCATGCGCTAATAGAAAAAGACCGTATAGAGGAACATATTTCTTGTTGCCAAAATGAGATTGATGGTATTATCCGTTCTTCAAGAGAAGCATCTACTGGCGTTATTAATGCAAAAGATTTAATGATGTTTCATCACTATCTTAATCATAAGAAGGAAGAGCTTATCCAGCATGAGGATTCTTTAGAAAAGCATCAAATCATTGTAGAGGAAAAAAAATCGGATATGCTTGATGCAATGAGAAAAAAGAAATCAGTTCAAGTACTTAAGGAGCAACACATGGAGGCTCATAAAAAAGTCCTTAAAAAGCAAGAGCAAATGATGATTGATCAACTTGTTTCTTACAAGTACGCTACATCATAGGTAGGTGAAATCATGGATGAATTTGAAAATGAAGAAAAAAGCTCTGGGAAAGGGCTGATGATTGCTGGTATTATAACATTGGCAATTATTGCAGGTATAATTGCTTTATTTTATTTCAATGTGGCAGGGGTTACGGATAAATTTTTAGTACCAACCCTCAATAAAGTAGGATTATTTGAAGATCTAGTACCTGTTGAAGAAGTATCGCCATATGCTGAGTGGACTGAAGAAGACTTCGTAGCTCTCATTGATGAGAAAGAGGCGACAATAAAAGCTCTCCAGGAAGAGGTTAATACAATTCAGCAAGCTAGTGTAGATAAAGATAAAGAGATAACGCGTTTACAGGCTTTTGAAGATGAGCAACTTATGTTTAAAAAGCAGAAGGAAGAATTTGATGCTATGCTTGTCAACAGTGAGTATGCACCTGCTGTCAATGAATATATCAAATTTTACGAGGTCATGTATCCTGAAAATGCAGAAAAACTCTATAAGGAAGCAGTTACAGATGCAAAATATTCTGAGGATATTGATGAGTATGTAAAGACATATGAAGAAATGGATGAGAAGAGTGCGGCAGCAGTTTTAACTGAAATTACTTCATCAGATATGGAACTTGTTATTCTTATTCTAGAGAATATAAGTACAGAAAGCAGAGCTAAAATCATGGAAAACATGGATCCTAACAACGCGGCAAGAATAACTAAGAATTTAGCTCCAAGCCAACCATAAACATGGGTTATAAACCATTAGGTTTATGATAAATAAGTAACTTATTAATGATGAAAGGAGGGGTGAAATGAGTCAAGGGATTATGTTAGTGCAACCTAGAACACAAGAGGTTCAAAATCAACCAATTAGTAATGTAGCTTCCACTGATAAAGAATTTGAAAATGTTTATAAGGATAATCTGGATCAACAAGAGAAGTCAAATGAGGCGATTAACGCTGAAGAAGAAAAACCTCAAGTAAGTGATGAGCAAGAGGCGAAAGTTCAGGATACTAAAGATGAGATGACTTCATGTATGAAAGAAGAGGTTTCATCAAAAGAAGAAGAGCTCACAGATCTTGATGAGGTTACAGAAGAGATAAAAGCCATATCTGAAGCCATTAAAAAGCTTATGGATAATGAAGAATTAGAACCTAATGAAACGATACAAGCTTTATTAGCTTTTCTTCAGTCAAATGATATGGAAGTTCTCACTCAGTTTTTAGTTGATCAGTATGAGTTAGAGAGTCCAATGGATTTACTTTTGCAGCCTGATTTAATGGAAACTCTTAACCAATTACAAAACATAGCTTTAAAGCTTCAAGATTTATTAGCTACTGGTGTTGATTTGAAGCAAGTTGATGCTACATTAGTTGATGAAAATCCAATGTTTCAGCAACTTTTAGAGCAGATGAGCCAGACAGAGAATAAGATGATTGATCAGTCAACTAGTTTGACAAATGAGCAAATTGTAGTAGAAGTTGAGGATAACAACGATGTGGTACCACAACAAACAAGCCAAGATACTGCTAAACAAGATCAAAGTGAATCAAATGGATCTTCCAAAGAACAAACTAACTTATTTCTTAACAAATTGAATACTATTGAAGTGATGAAAGATAAGATAGTTGATCAAACGGGAGATAAGAATATGGAAAGGTTATTGAAGCAAGAAATTGTCCAGCAAATTGTTAATCGTATTGCAGTTACAAGTTCAGCTGATATGACTTCAATGACAATTCGATTAAAACCTGAACATCTTGGTAATCTAGTTTTTTCAGTTTCAACGAATAAAGGTACTGTTACAGCTCAATTTGTTGCTGAAAATAACACAGTTAAGGAAGCTATTGAGATGAATCTTTTCCAATTAAAAACTACCCTCGAACAGCAAGGCATTAATGTAGATGATATTGAAGTGTCTGTTGCTGATAATGGTTATTTTGATCAGAGAAAAGATGGACAATCCAGTTTTGAACAACAACATCAAAATCAGAATAACAGACGAATTGCTTCAATCCCTGGAACTTCCGAAGAAGAAGAGGAAGTCGTAGAAGAAAATATTGCAATGGAAGAGCAACATACTGTGGATTTTTCAGCTTAGAAGGAAGGTGAAAAAATGTCAGATAATACAAGTTATGTAGATGTTACGAATAATAATGGAATTATAGAGACTTCAAATAACCAGAGCACGATCTATCAAACAACTTCTGAACCCGTTGGTGGTGATCTTGGAAAGAATGCTTTTCTAGAGCTTTTGGTTACTCAAATGCAATATCAGGACCCATTTAATCCTATGGAAGACACAGATTATTTAGCTCAATTAGCTCAGTTTTCATCCTTAGAGCAAATGGAGAATCTTAATACACAATTTAGTCAATACAATGGTAATGCCATGATTGGTAAGTATGGTTATGCTGCTTATATGAATCCTAATACCAGTGAAACAGAGTATATTCAAGGCGTTATAGAAGGTACCTTCTATCAAAATGGTGAAACCTATGTGGTTATTGACCAAAAGGAGGTTCCATTAGAATCTGTGAGCGCGGTTGAATATGCAATAGTTGCGGAAGAACTTGCTAAGATCCAGCAACTTCAGGCAGGAAATGCTTTTTCTCTTATTGGTAAGTATGCTGTTGGGGAGAAGTATGTTGAATCTGAAGATGGTGAAACAACTGAAACGGTTGAAGAAGTTAAAGGTATTGTTGAACAGGTAACTTTAGAAGATGGTAGATTTTATTTGTCCATTGGTGAAGATAAGATTGACTTATCAAATGTAAAAGAAGTACTCAGTGAAGCGCCAGCTGAAACACCTGAGTCAGGTGACGGTGATGCTTAAAGAAAAGTTATGGAGATGTTGTTATGTTAAGTAAAGACATGTTGGTTATACAAAATCGGATTAATAATAACAACGTTAATGACATAGCAAAAAAATCTCAACGTCCCAACAGTTTTAAAGCACAAGCAACATTTGATCAAGTACTATCCCAGCAATTATTAAAAAAAGAGGAGTTAACATTTACTAAGCATGCGTCAATGCGTTTAAATGCTAGAGATATTAATTTCTCAGATGAACAATTGACTCGTATTAATGAAGGTGTTAAAGAAGCTGAAAAGAAGGGAATAAAGGATTCCTTAGTTTTAATTGATGATGTAGCTTTAGTTGTTAACGTAAAGAATAAGACAGTCATTACAGCTGTCAAGAAAGAACAACAGAATCAAATATTTTCTAAAATTGATGGTGCAATTTTAATATAGCTGGACCTCATTGAGGAAGCTATTCATTACCGATTGATTGAAGTAATGATGCACCCATAAGGAGGTAAACATTATGATGCGTTCCATGTATGCTGGTGTATCGGGTTTACGTGTTCATCAGACTCAAATGGATGTTATAGGTAATAACATTGCCAATGTTAATACTGTTGGTTTCAAATCTGAAAGAGCTACCTTTAGTGATATGTACTATCAAACATTGCAAGGGGCTTCAGCATCAAACCCTGAAACAGAATCTGGTGGTACAAACCCCATGCAAATAGGTTTAGGAGTAAGTATTAACTCCATTGATACTTTGATGACAGAGGGAGCAGCACAACGTACCGATAACCCACTTGATGTGAAGATTGAAGGCGATGGGTTCTTTGTGGTAGGCGATGCTTCAGGTACATATTTTACAAGAGCTGGGGTTTTTCAAGTGGACTCTGCTGGCTATTTAACGACACCAGATGGGATGACCTTACAAGGATGGCCAGTTGATGAAGATGGAAAAATTGTTCAAGGTCAAGTAGATCCTTTGCAGATTTATTCGCCTGATCAAGCTTATTCTGAACCTGTTGGTACGACTAAGGCAACAGTATATGGTAATATTGAAGAGAATGATGAAAGGTTAGATTCTGGTAACACAACTGGATATGTTTTTACTACAAGTTTTTACGATGAGATGGGCTATAAATATACTATGGAATATTCATTAGCTAAAGAATCGTCTGGTCCAGGATCAAATCCAGGTGAGGTGAGCTTAAATTTAGAAAAACTTAAGGATTCTGATGGTAATATTATTGTAGATTTTGAAAATTCACCACCAGCAAGTATTCAAATGATGCAAGGAGTTAATAGTTTAGGCACTGATACTGTGATCTTCTTCGACACAACTACAGGTAAATTCAGTGGTATTGGTGATGACTCTGCAACAGTAACAGATTCTATTTCTATTGCAAATTTAGATGTTGTTAAGGATTCTCTTCCTAATGATTTGATAATTGACTTTAGCAGTATGACAATGTATGCTGGACAGAGCAATGTTGAGTCTAGTAGAGGGGATTCACAAGGTTTTGGAGCAGGTCGCGAAGCAGGTACTTTATCTAGTTTTACCATTGGAGCAGATGGAATTGTAACTGGTAAATATAGTAATGGTGAAACAAAAAGCTTGGGGCAAATAGCTATTGCTACGTTTAGTAACCCTGCTGGTTTACAAAAAGTAGGTAGCAACCTCTTTGAAGCTACACCTAACTCAGGTGATTTTGATGGCATTGGGGATGATATTACTTCTACTGGCGGTGCTTTAACATCTGGGGTTCTTGAAATGTCAAACGTAGACCTTTCTAAAGAGTTTACAGATATGATCGTAACTCAAAGAGGTTATCAAGCCAATTCACGTATCATCACTGTTTCCGATGAAATGCTACAAGAGCTAGTAGGTCTTGTACGATAAATGTGGCTGCTAAGGTAGGTAACAACCTACCTTAGCATTCCTTACATGATGAGGTGAAAGAATGATCTATGTGACATTATTAGGTGGACGAAGAATTTTACTCAATGAAAAGCTTATAGAAACCATTGAAGAAACACCCGATACAGTCGTTAAGACTACAACAGGTAAAAAATATATTGTCATGGAGAAGGTTGATCAGCTTTATGACATGATTAATCATCATGGTTAGGGGTTTCTGAATTTCATAATAGAGTGAGGTGTAAACTTTGGATTTAGCTACTATTATTGGAGTTGTATCGGGAATTGTTTTTATTGTCATTTCTATACTTTTAAAAGGGCAGTTAACGACATTCTTTGATGCGGCATCCATCATGATTACAATTGGTGGTACAGCAGCAGCGATGCTTATTTCCTACCCATTGACAAAGTTTCTGAATGGTCTTAAGGTTATTCGACATGCGTTTCATCAGGATACTGTTGAGGAACCAGACATTATTAACATGATTATTGATCTTGCCAATGTTGCAAGAAAAGAAGGGCTTTTAGCTCTTGAAGAAAAAGCTGTAGAATTAGAAGATGAGTTTGTCAAAAAAGGAATTCTTCTGATTGTTGATGGTACGGAAGCGGAGCTTGTGCGTAATGTACTTGAGACAGAATTGGTTTTTATTGAATCAAGACATAAGAAAAATCAAAAATTTTGGGAAGACGTAGCAACTTTTGGACCCGCATGGGGGATGATAGGTACCCTCATTGGTTTGGTTAATATGCTTCAGCAGTTAGAAGATCCAGCTTCAGTTGGACCGAACATGTCTGTAGCACTTTTAACCACATTGTACGGTTCCCTATTAGCAAACTTTGTTGCAAATCCTATTGCTGCTAAGCTTGCTGAACGTAGTGATTCTGAAATAGCTACTAAAGAATTACTCATTGAAGGGTTGTTATCTATATTAGCTGGTGAGAACCCAAGAATTATTGAAGAAAAGCTCAAAGCTTTCTTAGCTCCATCAGTTCGAGAATCTATTGGTGCTCAAGAGGATGCTGGTGAGGAAGTAGGTGCTTAGATGAAAAGAAAGAAGCAGGGTAACGTTAAAAAGGGGTCACCTGAGTGGATGGCTACCTACTCTGATTTAGTAACATTACTTCTATGCTTTTTCGCTGTATTGTTTTCCATGTCATCCATAGATGCTGAGAAATTTCAAGCGTTTATTAACTCTTTTAATAACTCTGTCAATATGTTTATGGGAGCAGAAACAGTTGGTAAAGGAACTGCTATTGGTAATGGTATTAATCAATTACCTGATTTTGAGATTATGTATTATGAGCACCTTAATATGGACCCTGAAGTAGAAGGGGATAATTTAGAAGAATTGGTGCAGGAATTTAAGGATTTTATAGCTGAAAATGGTTTAGAAGATCAAATAGCTGTTGAGGCTAAAGACAATTACATAAAGCTTCAATTAATTGATGATACAATTTTATTTGATACTGGTCAAGCAGAGCTTAAAGTTGATGCTATTGGCATATTAGAAATTTTATCAAAAGAATTAATAAAGTATAGAGAAAATCAGATTAAAATCGAAGGTCATACAGACAATATTCCAATTAATACTGAAAAATATCCGTCCAACTGGTATTTATCCTCTGCTAGAGCTATATCTGTTGCGGAATATTTAATAGAAGAACAAGGTTTTGATCCAAAGAAAATTTCAGCAGATGGACGAGGCGAGTATTCTCCAATCGTTTCTAACGACACGCATGAGGGGCGAGCTAAAAATCGACGTGTAGAAATATATATCTACGTGGATGAATTTGACGAAATTCTTGCTGAATAAGGCATAGCAGTATCTTTACTAGTTTGAATTTATTGTATATGCCCTAAATATTTACTAATATATTGATCATTCAGTATATTTAGCAAGGGGAGAATGTTTATGGACAAAGTTAAAGGTATGATAACCATTAATATTGTATTAACTGTTATTATCGCAATCGCACTTGTTATCTTTGCATTGATTACATTAGGTGGCGATAGCAATAAAACAGCAGAAGAAGAATACGATAGTGGGCAGATATCCCTGACAGAACAAGATATTGATCCTGTAAAACTACCAGACTCAATAATAAGCAATGTGTATGCCATAGAAAATGGTAAACAACATACGCTTAGAGTGGATATTACTGTTGTGCTTAACACTAAACATGATGACTATGAAAGTGTTAAAGAGTTTTTATTAGACACGAATAAAATTGATATGATCATATCCGATATCCATGATATTGTTCGTGTTAAGAGTTACGAAGAGATAAAGAGAACAGACTCTAAACAAATTTTAGAAGAAGAAATACTTGAATTATTAAAAAAGGAATTTAATAGCGATTGTTTTGTAGAAGTTGATCTTCCGGGGTATTTTCACGACTAAGCTAGGAGGTGATGTTGTTGTCTGAGATCCTATCACAGGGCGAAATTGATGATCTGCTGTCGGCATTGAATTCTGGTAGCATAGATGCCGATGAGGTCAAGAAAAGCAATCAAAGTGATGAGAAACTGATAAAAGAATACAATTTTGCCAGACCTTCCAAATTTTCTAAAGAGCAATTAAGAACATTAGAAATGCTTTTTGAAAATTATGTTCGCTTAATGGTGACAAATTTCACTGTCCTATTTCGGTCCCCAGTAAGCGCAGAGATTTTAAGTGTTGAGGCAATAGCATATCAAGAATTCATTAACTCTTTACCGATTCCTACGATACTAGCAATTGTAGATTTTTATCCTTTGAAAGGCTCAATTTTACTTGAAATATCAAATAATATCGGTTATTCTATAATTGATAGATTACTTGGTGGAGAAGGTAAAACCGTGGATGGGGGGCGTGATTTTTCTGAGATAGAAATTGCAATCCTTGAACGAATCATGTCAAGATGTAGTGATTTATTGGTTGAACCTTGGGAGTCTGTTATTGAGTTAAGACCAGACCTTGAAAAGATAGAGACTAATCCGCAATATGCTCAAATGATTTCATATAATGAAATGGTTGCTTTGGTAACGATTGACTTGCAAATTGGAGAGGTACAAGGAATGTTTAATATCTGTATACCTTATATGGTTATAGAGCCGATTATGGATAAATTAAACACCAAGCATTGGTTTTCCAATTTGCAGAAGAAAGATGAAAGTAACTATGATGTAGTCATTGAAAAAAATATCAAGAAGTCGAATTTGATGTGTCGTGCAGAACTTGGTACTACACAGTTAACTGTAGGCGAGTTTGCAAATCTACAAGTTGGTGATGTAGTAAAGCTCGATAAAGCGGTAGATGATCATATTGAAGTATTTGTCGACTCATTTATGAAGTATATTGGTAGCCCTGGTGTTGTGAATAATCATAAGGCTATTAAAATACAAGAAGTCATCAGAGGGGAGGAGTTCGATGGGTAATGCGTTATCGCAAGAAGAAATAGATACTCTACTAGGACTGAATATGCAGGAAGATGAACCAGAAGCCGAAGCGATGTTAGATGGAGATGAAAAGGATGCTTTAGGTGAAGTATCCAACATCAATATGGGTACAGCAGCTACCACCCTATCATCCCTCGTTAATCAGAAGGTAAGTATAACGACCCCTAGTGTCAATATTACGGACTGGAAAGAGTTCAGCAAGAACTATACTCGGCCATGTGTTGTCATTGAAGTACAATACAAAGAAGGTCTAGTTGGTTCTAATTTCATGATATTAAAGGATACTGATGTCAAGATTATTACTAACCTCATGATGGGTGGTGATGGCAAAAATGTAGATTTTGATGAACCTATAGGAGATTTACACTTATCAGCAATATGTGAAGCAATGAACCAGATGGTAGGATCAGCATCGACTTCAATGTTTTCCATGTTTAATAAAAAAATAGATATTCAACCCCCACATGCACAGATTGTTGATTTTGAATTACAAGACTTACCTGAAATCATGAAAGATACAAATTTAGCGCAACTAGTGGGTGATAAATTTGTTCAAATACAATTTGATATGGTGATAGGTGACCTCATCGATAGTGTTATGATGCAGATATATCCTGTGGAATTTGCTAAGGATTTATATAGCAATTTAATACAATCGCAGGGTATAAGTAATGAGGCGATGCAATCACAAGATACAGAGATCAAACAAGAACTTGGCAATGAAGTCAAACAAAGCGAAGTAAAGCAACCTGAAGTTAAGAGTCAAATGCCGCCACAAGCACCACCAATGCCGCCGCCAGTCAATCAAAATAATCAAAGGGTGGATAACATGAATGTAGATTATAATAATTATGATACTATGAACAATGTTAGCAGAAATGTCGACGTTCAGCCTGTTCAATTTCAACAGTTTGAGACCCATAGCGCGCCTGGTAATAACGAAAATATTGATCTCATTATGGATGTACCATTACAGATTTCTGTTGAACTTGGTCGAACAAAACGACCCATTAAGGAGATATTAGAATTTGCACCAGGTAGCATAGTAGAATTAGATAAGTTGGCAGGTGATCCTGTTGATATATTAGTGAACAGTAAGATGGTTGCTAAAGGTGAGGTTGTTGTAATCGATGAGAACTTTGCTATAAGAATTACTGAAATTATTAATAAGAAAATAAATCTTTATTAGTTGGAGGAGAAACAATGGGGAAAAATGTTTTAATTGTTGACGATGCAGCTTTTATGAGAATGATGATAAAAGATATTTTAGGTAAAAACGGCTATAATGTCGTAGGTGAAGCAGAAAATGGAGCAATAGCTGTTCAAAAATTTGAGGAATTAAACCCTGATTTAGTGATTATGGATATTACAATGCCTGAAATGGATGGTATTGATGCAGTAAGAGAAATTCGCTCAAAAGATAGTAATGCTAATATTATTATGTGTTCTGCAATGGGACAACAAGCAATGGTAATTGAATCAATTCAAGCTGGAGCAAAAGATTTTATCGTAAAACCTTTCCAAGCTGACCGTGTTATAGAGGCTGTTAATAAGGTTATTGGATAGGGAAACTATGGGTATACATAGCCTTTTAAGTACACAAACTGGTGTTTTAGACTTGGCCTTTATGCTAATTGTTTTTATAATTGTACTAGCATTAGCTTATTATGCCAGTAAATTTATATCTGTACAGAATTCAAGCCTTCAGAGAAAGAAAAATTTGAAGGTCATTGAATCTGTACAAATAGCACCTCATAAAATGATACAATTGATTCAAGTTGGAAATAAGTATTATGCTATTGCTGTTACAAAAGATAACATCACAAAAATAGATGAGATTGATGAAAATGAGATTGATTTGACAGAGATTTCCCATAAAGAAGTTTCATTTAAAAGATTATTGCATAATATGACTAAAGAACACAATCAGGAGGTAGTAGGTAATGAAGACAATAAAGAGTAAACGGCTTCTGATTGTAGGAATACTTTTCTTAACAGTCCTTTTTTTAGGAAACTCTTATGTCATGGAAGTGCATGCTACAGAAGCGGTGGATTCCTTAATGGAAGTGACCATTAACTCTGGTGATGATCAGTCTGTAATTCCTTCTCTTCAAATGCTATTTTTATTAACGATCATAGCACTTATACCAGCTATTCTTGTGACAACAACATCCTTTACAAGGATTATTATTGTATTAAGCTTTGTTAGATCTGCGTTAGGTGTACAGCAATCACCGCCTAACCAGGTTTTAATTGGTCTTGCTTTATTCTTAACACTTTTCGTTATGGGACCAACATTAAGTGAAATTAATGAAAATGCTTTCCAACCTTATACAGAGGGAGTTATTAGCCAAGAAGAAGTCATGGAGCGATCTATTGAACCCATGCGTGAATTTATGTTTAGTCAAGTTGGTGCTGATGAATTAGCTTTATTTAGTGATATTGCTGGAATAGAAGTCTTAGAGCCAACAGCCTATGACGGGTATCCTACAAGGGAAGAACTGCCAACTACTGTCCTTATACCAGCATTTATCATCAGTGAAATAAAAACAGCTTTTATTTTAGGATTTATCATCTATGTACCTTTTATTGTCATTGATATGGTTGTTGCTTCTACGCTTATGTCAATGGGTATGATGATGTTACCACCTGTAATGATATCATTACCATTTAAGATATTACTGTTTATATTAGTTGATGGGTGGGGTTTAGTTATTGGAGAATTAATGAAAACCTTTCAGTAAAGAGGTGTTTTAATTGTCAGAAGAAGTGATTTTAGAAATCGTATCAAAAGCTATATGGACAGTTATAACCACTGCAGCACCCTTATTGCTTCTCGCGTTAAGTGTAGGACTGATTGTAAGTATCTTTCAAGCGGTTACATCGATACAAGAACAAACTCTTGCCTTTGTACCAAAGATACTTGCTGTGTTTGCTGGCTTGTTAATATTCGGGCCTTATATGTTAAGTAATCTAGAAGGATTAATAGTTGAGTTGTTTACTAATTTCTCAACATACATAAGGTAATTGTCCATGGATCAAATGGTAGATTTAACAATATTCTTATTAATTTTAGTTAGATTTTCTAGCTTTATCATGTTAGCACCGCTTTATGGTGGGAGT
Organism: Vallitalea okinawensis; assembly: GCF_002964605.1. Classification (NCBI taxonomy): domain Bacteria; kingdom Bacillati; phylum Bacillota; class Clostridia; order Lachnospirales; family Vallitaleaceae; genus Vallitalea; species Vallitalea okinawensis. Next base: position 136,941 of record NZ_PQDH01000008.1, on the reverse strand, counting down.
AATGTACCACCCTATGTAAAAGTAGCATTAGCTTTTTATTTAAGCCTTTTAGCTTACTTTACTCTACCTTCTGACTATACAGTGGTCTTTCAAACAGATTTTGAATATGCAATAATTATTTTAAAGGAATTCATGACAGGAGCAGCTTTAGGTTTTACTGTTTATTTGGTTTTTACTTGCTTATATCTAGCTGGTCAAATAGTGGATTTCAATTTAGGGTTTAGCATGGTTAACGTGCTGGATCCAGTAGCTAAGATACAAGTACCTTTAATGGGTAATTTCTACTATTTATTACTATTAACAGTCATGTTGGTGATTAATGCACATCTTTATCTCATCGAAGGGATGGTATTTAGTCTCCAAGCTTTACCGCTGGGCGAAGCAGGAATTACATCAGGATTATTTACAACGTTAGTCGAGTTTTTTACAACCATGTTCATTTTAGCAGTAAAAATAGCAAGTCCCATTTTAGTGTGTATGTTTATTGTAAATGTAGCTCTGGGGATATTAGTAAGAGCTGTACCACAAATGAATATGTTTGTAGTGGGTTTGCCAATCAAACTCATCTTGGGATTAATCATATTGCTAATAACAAGTCCGATTATCATTAATATAGCGGACTATCTGTATACAATGATGAATGATGCATTTTTTAATGTTTTAGAAGGATTGATCCAATGAAATCATATCCAATCATAGCGTATAATTTGCAATTCTTTGCGAAAGAAGGACAAGGTGGAGAAAAGACGGAAAAACCCACCCCAAAGCGTCGTAGAAAAGCAAGAGAAGAAGGACAAGTTGCTAAAAGTAATGAAATTAGCACCGCTTTAAGTTTTATTGCTGTATTTGCCAGTGTGGGAATATTTATTGCTTATTGCTTTGAAAAGATGAAACAGGTTTTTTATAAATCTTTTCAAATGTTTCAATACAGTGAAACAACGGATTTCCATAATCCAAGTTTTGTTTCTACTTTTGTAAGTGATGCTTTTAAAGAAGTTTTACTTATCGTACTGCCCTTTATGCTAGTCGGTTTTTTAGTAGCATTTATATCCAGTTTTATTCAAGTTGGATGGCATCCAACGTTAAAACCTCTAAAACCTAACTTTGGCAGATTGAATCCAATAAAGGGGTTAAAGAGATTATTTTCACTTAAGATTTTAGTTGAATTAGTAAAATCAGTACTTAAATTGACAATTATAGGATTTATTATTTATTCAACTCTTATAGACCAAATGGATTTAATTCTAAATCTCTTTGATTATAGAGTGATAGAGATTACAACTATTTTAATAGATTTCACAGTTGAGATTGGTCTGAAAGTTGGGGTCTTTTACTTGGTCGTAGCAGGTATTGATTATGCTTATCAAAAGTATGAACATGAGCAAAATTTAAAGATGACCAAACAAGAAATTAAAGAAGAATATAAAATGCAAGAAGGTAATCCCGAGATTAAGCGTAAAATTCGTCAGAAGATGAGAGAAGTTTCTATGCGAAGAATGATGCAGGATTTACCTAAAGCAGATGTTGTTATCACGAACCCAACACATTTTGCTGTAGCCATTAAGTATGATGCCGATGTATCGACAGCGCCAATTGTCTTAGCTAAGGGAGCAGATTTAGTTGCTAAAAGAATTAGAGAAATAGCAACAGATCATGAAATAGAGATTGTTGAGAACAAACCTTTGGCTAGAACTTTATATTATACAGTTGACATTGGTGGCGAGATACCGCCTGAATTATATCAGGCCGTGGCTGAAGTATTAGCCTTTGTTTATCGACTTAAACATAAAGGCGTATAGAGAGGACGTTTAGGTATGAAGCCATCCAATATATTAGTAGGTCTGTTTGTCATAGGGGCAGTCATCTTATTGATTGTACCTATACCAGGTGAACTACTTAATGTCTTTATTATTTTTAACATTGCTATTGCACTTTTTGTATTATTTAATGCATTATATACAACTGAAGCACTTGAAATGTCTACCTTTCCTACTATGTTACTCTTTGCGACGGTTTATCGCCTCTCTTTGAATGTTGCTTCAACGAAATTGATTTTGACTTATGGTGAAGCAGGACAAGTCATTCGAGTATTCGGTGAATTCGTTGCTGGTGGTAATTTTATAGTAGGTATTATTGTATTTATAGTTTTGATTATTGTACAATTTATGGTTATCACTAAAGGTGCTGAAAGGGTTGCTGAAGTATCAGCGAGATTTACTTTGGATGCGATGCCTGGTAAACAGATGGCCATTGATGCCGATTTGAATGCAGGTCTTATAGATGATCAAGAAGCTAAAACACGACGTCAGAAAATACAACAAGAAGCTTCATTTTATGGTGCTATGGATGGTGCCAGTAAGTTCGTTAAAGGAGATGCTATTGCTGGGATACTTATCACCTTCATTAATATTATCGGTGGTATTGGTATAGGTATTATGATGAATGGTAGTAGTTTTAATGAAGCTTTAAACAACTATACCATATTGACCGTAGGTGATGGCTTGGTAAGTCAGATTCCTGCGTTAATGATTTCTCTTGCAACGGGTATTTTAGTTACGAAGGCATCGAAGGACGCCAACGTTGGTGAAGAAATACAAAAGCAATTGTTTTCGATGCCAAGAGTGTTTATGCTAACTGGAGGTATTTTGATTCTTTTGGGGATACTCTTACCACTACCCAAAATTCTTATGATGGGTGTGGGCTCTCTCATACTTTTTGCAGGGTATCGCATGATTCGAGAGTTAAAGGTTCAATCTGTTGAGGAGGAAATAACAGAAGATGATACGGATGTTGAAGAAATAAGACGACCTGAGAATGTCGTTTCTTTAATCAACGTAGACCCAATCGTTTTAGAGTTTGGTTATGGTATTATTCCTTTGGCTGATGTGAATCAAGGTGGTGACTTGCTTGACCGTGTTGTTATGATACGTCGGCAAATTGCTCTAGAATTAGGTGCTATTGTTCCTGTCATTCGTCTGAGAGATAATATTCAACTCAATCCAAATGAATACTCAATTAATATAAAAGGTGTAGAAGTCTCTAAAGGTGAAATAATGTTTGATCACTATATGGCCATGAATCCGGGCTATATAGAAGAAGAGGTAGATGGTATTCAAACCGTTGAACCAGCTTTTGGTTTGCCAGCTTTATGGATTTCTGAAAGCCAACGAGAAAGAGCAGAAGCATTAGGTTTTACTGTTGTAGATCCACCATCATTAATTGCAACACACTTAACAGAAATTATTAAGCGTAATTTAGATGAACTGCTTACAAGAGAAGATGTGCAAACACTTATCAATACAGTAAAAGAAAAGCACCCTACTCTTGTAGAAGAGCTGGTACCCAAATTATTGAGTGTTGGAGAAATCCAAAAAGTACTTATGAACTTATTAAATGAAGGTATTTCTATTAGAGACTTAGTAACAATCTTTGAAACATTAGCCGATTATGGTGCTTCTAATAGGGACGTTGATATTCTTACGGAGTATGTACGCCAGAAATTGAAGAGAAACATCTCTAAGACTTTCTTAGATAACCCTAAGAATAATGTCATTACATTAGATCCTGGGTTGGAACAAAGGATTATGGATTCTGTTAAACAAACAGAGCAAGGTTCCTATCTTGCAATTGATCCATTGACAACTCAAAAGATTTATGATGGATTGAAAAGAGAAGTTGCAAAAGTTACATCGACAGGTCAGCAGCCAATTGTTTTATCATCACCAATCGTTCGTTTATACTTCAAACGATTGACAGAAAATATCTTACCTGACTTGATCGTATTATCCTATAATGAACTGGATTCTAGTGTAGAAGTTCAAGCAGTGGGGATGGTGAAAATAGCATGAACATAAAAAAATATACAGCATCAACTGAAAAACAGGCTATCGAACAAGTCAAATTGGATCTTGGACTTGATGCAGTTATATTGAATATTAAAAAGATAGAACCAAAGGGCTTTAAGCGTTTTTTTGTCAAATCTTCAGTCGAAGTTCTAGCTGCTGTAGAGGAACAGGATAAGAATACAGATGACAATATACCTATGCAATCAGAAAATTTTACAAATTTGGAAAAGAAATTAGACAGATTAGAAAATATTATGAGTGAAAAGCTAATTCAGGTGGAGAAATCCTTAAAAAATGACGATAATAATATAAAATATAAAAATGAGGTCGTAGAATTAATTTACAATCACCTCAAAGAAAAAAATGTTGATGATGATTTAGCTTTAATGTTAATTAAAGGCATTGAGTCACGAGATATGAATGATGTTGTAACAACAATTTATAAAAGAATCATTAAATTGCTAGATGAGCCTGAAATAATCAAACCCTCTTCAGATCAGAAGGTTATTATCTTTGTAGGGACAACTGGTGTTGGGAAAACAACAACCATTGCTAAAGTAGCTGCTGAGCTTCTAATTAATCAAAATAAAACAATAGGATTGATCACAACAGATACCTATCGAATAGCGGCAGTTGAGCAATTAAAAACTTATTCAAAAATACTAAACCTCCCTGTTGAAGTAGCGTATTCTAGTACTGACTTACGCGAATCTATTCAACATTTTAATGATAAAGATATTGTATTAATCGATACTGCTGGAGCTTCTCAGAAGAATGAGGATCAATTTAATGATACAATTAAAATGATTAATACATTAAGTGAAATGGAGATATATTTAGTTATTAGTTTAACAACTAAGTATGAAGATATGATAGACATTGTGGAACGCTACAGTTATTTTGGTAACATAAAAATTATCTTTTCCAAATTGGATGAAACGAATGGAATAGGTAGTATTTTAAATATTAAGAGTAAGTATGGTGTCAAACTATCTTACATTACAACAGGCCAAAATGTACCTGATGATATAGAAGTAGTCGATCCCCATCACATTGCAAAGCTTTTATTAGGAGGCGATTTTGGTGCTTGATCAAGCTACTCGGTTACGTCAAATGATGAAAGAAAATAAGACAACTAGGGTAAACAACAACATGAAAATCATTACTGTTACCAGTGGCAAAGGTGGTGTAGGTAAATCTAATTTTGTAGCAAATCTAGCTATAAGCCTTCAGCGTATGGGGAAAAGAACAGTTATTTTAGATGCGGACTTTGGTTTCGCTAATATTGATGTTATCCTCAACACTGTTGCTCGTAATAGTTTTATAGATTTGATTAAAAAGAATATGCCAATTACAGAAGTATTAACATCAGGACCAGAAGGAGTTCAATTTATATCAGGTGCATACGATGTTCATAAACTTCAAAACGTTCAAGATAAAGAATATGAAAATTTGATAAGTGGTTTTAATCAGCTAGCTGAGAATGCAGATGTTTTAATAATTGATACTGGAGCAGGCTTGCAAAATACAGCACTTCGTTTTATGAGTATATCTGATGATATTGTTGTTGTAACGACGCCTGATCCTACAGCCATTACTGATGCCTATTCTCTAATAAAATCTTTAATCGCTGAAAAAGTTTATAATGAAAAAAAAATGAAGTTACATCTTATAACTAATATGGTGGATCATCACAAAGAGTCTGAAGAAGTCTTTTTAAGACTCAATACAGCTATTACTAGATTTCTTGATATTCGAATAAATCCTTTAGGATATATTCCATTTGACAAGCATTTAAGAAGCTCTGTGAAGCAACAATCTCCAGTGACTATAGCAGCTCCAAATAGTAAAGCTTCAAAATCAATTCATGACATTGCAACAGAATTAATCGAAACAGCAGAAACTAATCAAGAACAGAAATCAATTAAATCCATAGTTAAGAGCATTCTTGGTATTAGAATTTAATGGAGGTCATCATGCTAGAAAATATTTTTCAACCCGGTGATAAAGTTAAAATATACCCTGTTCATAAAAAGGGTGAAACTTATTATCTTAGTCAAGTAGAAGAAATTAAGGGTGAGGAAATTTTAATATCAGCCCCAATAAAGCTTGGTCGTGTTCTACCACTTTCTGTAGGGAAGGGATATACCTTTGACATATATACAGATCAAGCCATTTATCGAACAAACCCTGAAATTGTTAAAAGAAGCAGGGAAGGGAACTTATTTTTACTTCATATTAAAATAGATGTTGATGATATGCGAAAGATTCAGCGAAGGAATTATTTCAGGATAGATTGCCTAGTACCCATAAAAATCACAGACTATATTATTGAGGGACCTAAAAAAGAACTCATCAATGACTTACCTGAAGAGGCGGTTATTGTAAATATAAGTGGTGGTGGCTTTAAATTCTTAACAAAGAATCAATATGAAAAAGGTACAACAATTAAGTTACAAATGGAATTAGAAATAAGAGATGAGTTAGTAGAAGTGTTTGTAGAGGGGACAGTTATTGATTCTGAATCCTTGTATGATGCCAGTAAACGATATGTGAATCGAGTAAAAATTATTAATATTTCACCTAGACATCGTGAGCAAATCATTCGGTATGTTTTCGAACAACAAGTTAAACAGAAGGGCAAATAAGGAGAGATAACATGACAGAAAAGATAAAAGTAGTTGTTGTTGACGACTCAGCATTTATGAGAAAGATTCTCTCCGATCTCATCATGTCAGACGGAAGATGTGATGTCATCGGTAAAGCTTCTAATGGGCTTGAAGCTATTGAAGTGATTAAGAATAATAAACCTGATGTTATTACAGTTGATGTGGAAATGCCCAAAATGAATGGGATTGAAATGTTGAAGGAATTATACAAGACTGATAAAATCCCTGCAATTATGATCAGTTCAATAACTACTGAGGGAGCAAAAGAAACCTTAGAAGCCTTAAGTTTAGGAGCAGTTGACTTTATTACAAAACCAGAAAATATATTTAGTATTAATTCAGAGGAAATTAAAAATGATTTGATATCTAAGGTTGTGACAGCTGCTAATATTCCTTCATGGAAGATTGCAAAATCACAATTTAAAATACAAGCTAAACCTATACAAGTTAAGCAAGATAAAAACCTTGATATGAGTGTTTTTAGTGATCACATTGATCAATTAGTCACAATTGGGACTTCAACAGGTGGACCGAAAGCCTTACAAACAGTTATTAGTCATATTAATAAAGGATTTAATGCACCAATACTTATTGTACAACATATGCCAAAAGGTTTCACAGCCTCATTAGCTTCACGATTAGATACTATGAGTGAAATACATGTGAAAGAAGCAGAAGATGGTGAGATACTGAAAAAAGGTGTTGCTTATATCGCACCTGGGGATAAGCATATGGTCATTAAACGTATGAGTACTTATAAGTATAAGATATTGCTAGACGACTCTGAAAAAGTAAGAGGTCATAAACCTTCATGTGATGTTATGATGACTTCTGTTGCCAATGAATTTAAGCATCATACTATTGATGTTATTATGACTGGAATGGGAGCCGATGGCAGTTTAGGTCTAAAGGAATTAACAACAAAGTTAAAGAGTTATGTTATAGCGCAAGATAAAGATTCCTGTGTAGTTTTTGGGATGCCAAAGGCTGCTATAGATCTTGGCCTTGCTAATGAAGTAACTGATTTAAAGAATATTAGCCATATACTTAATGATAAAATTGGGGTGATATAATGGATATGGAACAATATTTAGATATTTTTATTGAGGAAGCTAAAGAGCATTTACAGAATCTCAATGAGAGTATTCTTGAACTTGAAAACAATCCAGAAGATGAAAACTTAATTAATGAAATCTTTAGAATTGCACATACCATCAAAGGTATGGCGGGAACCATGGGTTTTACAAAAATGCAAAAATTAACTCATGATATGGAGAATGTCTTATCAGAAATAAGAAATGGTAGTTTTAAAGTTACAACGGTATTAATTGATGTTTTATTTAAGTCCCTTGATGCTTTAGAAGGGTATAATGAGGAGATTGCTTCAACAGGTTCTGAAGGTGCTGAAGAGCATAATGATCTTATACGTATACTTAATGAAATACTTGAAGGTACATATGAGGCTGCTGCAGCTGTAGAGGTGGTTGCTGAGCCAGTAGTGGAAGAAGTACAAACATTGGAAGATGAAGAAAATGAGTATGAAAAGAAGTTTACCCAAGTTAATTTTGATAATTATGTAAGGGGAACTGTTGTACAAGCTAAATCTCAAAACTTCAATTTCTTTGGGTTAACTGTGTATATATCACCAAAGTGTGTTTTAAAGTCTGCAAGAGCATTTGTTCTTTTTAAGGCATTAGAAGAGATCGGCGAGATTGTTAAGACAATACCTGAAGTTCAGGATATTGAAGATGAAAAGTTCGATTTAGATATTTCCCTCTTTGTATTAACTAAAGAATCTAAAGAGAAAGTACTCAGTGTCGTAGAAAATCTATCTGAAATAGAAAAAGTTTTAATTGATGAAGCGGAGATTAAAGAAGAAGTTGTTGAGAAGGTAGTTGATAAACAAGCTACAAAAGAAGAGAAAACTGTAAAAGAAAAGAAAGAGAAGCCTAAAACAGCAAAAACTGTTCGTGTTGATATCGAACGCTTGGACATCTTAATGAATTTAGCCAGCGAGCTTATTATCATTAAGAACTCTCTCGAGAACATAGATGGATTAAAGCAAAACAGTAGTTTTAATGAATCTGTAGAATATCTTGAAAGAATTACTACTAATCTTCATGATGCAGTAATGAAAGTTCGAATGGTACCAGTTGAGCAAGTCTTCAACCGTTTCCCGAGAATGGTTCGAGACCTATCCAAAAAACTCAACAAAGAAATTAAGCTTGAGATGTCTGGTAAAGAAACAGAGCTTGACCGAACTGTTATTGATGAAATAGGAGATCCGCTATTACATCTTTTAAGAAATGCAGCCGATCATGGTCTAGAGACCCCTGGGGAAAGGGTAGCCAAAGGTAAAAACAAAGAAGGTCATATGAAACTTCGAGCTTTCCAAGATGGTAATAACGTGCTTATTGAAGTAAAAGATGATGGTAAAGGCATTAATTTAGATAAGATTAAAGAGAAAGCTATCAATAATGGGCTTATCAGTTCGACTGAAGTAGAAAATCTTAAGAAAGAACAAATTATGGACTTCTTATTCATGCCTAGTTTCAGTACAGCGAAGGAAGTTACAGATGTTTCTGGTAGAGGCGTTGGTTTAGATGTGGTTAAGACTAAAATCCAAGCTTTAGGAGGAAGCATTGAAGTTGATACAGAACCAGGTAAAGGAAGTACCTTCACGATTCGTTTACCATTAACTTTAGCGATTATTCAAGCTTTAATGGTGAACATTGGATTAGAGAAATATGCAGTTCCATTAAATACTATCCAAACAATAGAAAAAATTGATTCTAAGGACATTAAAATGGTCCAAAATAATGAAGTTATTATTTTAAGAAACAAGGTTATACCAATTATTCGATTAGATGAAATCTTACATGTGAAGAAGGATCAAGAAGATCAAGATGCAATTACAGTTGTTATTGTTAAAAAGGGTGAAAAACTTGCAGGCTTTGTTGTGGATGACTTAATTGGTCAGCAAGAGATTGTTATTAAGTCTCTTGGTAAATACCTAAGCAACATTAAATTAATCGCTGGGGCAACAATTTTAGGTGATGGTGAGGTTGCATTAATTCTTGATATTAATTCACTTGTATAGTTGGAGGGAGTTTTATGGAACAAAAACAATATGTCATAGTAAGATTAGACCAAGAAATATATGGTGTAGATATACAGCAAGTACAAGTTATTGAGCGATTATCACGGATAACTCGTGTACCTCAAGCGCCTACCTTTATTAAGGGGGTAATCAACTTAAGAGGCGATATTATACCTGTGATGAGTCTTCGTGATAAGCTTAATATGGGTGTAGATGACTATACCAATGATACACGTATTATCATAGTGAAGACGAAGAAAAATGTTATGGGTTTAATTGTTGATGAAGTTAAAGAGGTTATGGATTTAGACACTTCTGATATGGAAAATGTTCATGAATTCTCAAGTAAAATCAATTCAGAGTACATAAAAGCCCTTGGAAAAGTAGACGGTGATATTGTTGTCATTTTAAATGTTAGTGGTTTAGTGGACAATAATTAAAATCTAAAAATGCGGGGAGATTTCGATGGAGCAATATACTTATGACGACTTAAATAATATGCAGATTGATGTTCTAAAGGAATTGGGTAATATTGGTGCAGGTAATGCTGTAACGGCTTTATCCAGTTTGATTAATCAAAAAGTAGACATGGCCACTCCTAAAGTCAATATTTTAGACTTTAAAGATGTAGCTAATGTCTTAGGTGGTGAAGAGAGGCAAGTTGCTGCCGTCTTATTAAATGTCACTGGTGATGTTAATGGCATCATGATGTTTGTATTAGACATAGCAGATGCTACACGACTTGTTAATCTGCTAATGGGAATGGAATCAACAGATGATAAACTTAGTGAAATGCAGATTTCTGCATTACAGGAGATAGGGAACATTATTGCGGGGGCTTATTTAAACTCTTTAGCGCAGCTTACAAATAAGAAAATGATTGCATCAGTTCCTTATTTGGCTATGGACATGGCAGCAGCCATACTAAGTGTTCCAGCGATAGAATTTGGTAAAATTGGTGATACAGTATTATTAATACAAACAGATTTTGGTGATGAAGTTGATAAAGTACAAGGTTATTTTCTCTTTGTGCCTGACATAGACTCCATTAATATTGTGTTAGGTTCTTTAGGGGTCATATAACGTGAGTACTGTAATTAAAGTAGGAATGGCAGACTTAAAAACATGTAAATACCCAGACCGTTTGACAACACTTGGACTGGGTTCTTGTGTTGGAATAGTACTGTATGACCCTATTACTAAAATAGGCGGGTTAGCACATGCTATGTTGCCGGATAGTAAACTCATCAATAATAACCAAAATATCGCCAAATTTGTTGACACTGGATCCAAAAAACTACTTGATGACATGATTAGACTTGGAGCAAATAAGAACAGAATCAGGGCTAAACTAGCAGGTGGTGCCCAAATGTTCAAATTCGACACAAGCAGTGATTTAATGAAAATAGGATACAGAAATGCTCAAGCAGCAAAAGCAAACTTAGCTGAGTTAGGGATAACTATTGTCGCAGAAGATACAGGGGAAAACTATGGGCGGACCATAGAGCTTAATACAGAAAATGGAGATCTCATTGTTAAAAGTATCGGTAAGGGGATAAAGACCATTTAAGGAGATATATAATGATAAGATATATTCATCATATATTAGCATTAGTTGCTGGTATACTTATTGGAATTGTAAGTATTGCCGTTAAAGATGATGTCATAACTTTCTTTACTAAGATTGTGTTGGCTATATTAAGCTTTTATTTTATAGGTTTATTTGTACGAAAGATGTTGTTCAATATAATGAAGAATGTAAATGATCAAGAAGTGGTTGATGATTTAGATGAAGCAATGATCGATGAAACAGAAGAGTTAGAAACTACACCACAAAATTTAGAAGGTGAAGAATAAATAACTTCTAGTATTGGGGGCAGCTATGCCAGATAAAAATATTGAGAAAATATGGATTGAGTATAAAAAAACTCATAGTAGCGATAGTAAAGAAAAGCTTATAGAGGAATACGTATCATTAGTTAAGTATGTAGCTGGCCGACTTAATATTTATCTTGGTAACAATGTTGAATATGATGACTTACTTGGATACGGTTATTTTGGACTTATTGACGCATTGGATAAGTATGATTTAAACAAGGGTGTTAAATTTGAGACATATGCTTCACTTCGTATAAGAGGTGCTATTTTAGACAATATAAGAAAGATTGATTGGGTACCCCGATCCTTGAGACAGAAGCAAAAAGATCTAGAAAAAGCATATACATCTCTTGAAATAGAACTTGGCCGACCAGCCACAGATGTAGAAGTTGCAGCCCAACTCAATATGAATATGAAAGAATTCAATAAATTAGTTTCCGATACCAATATATCCAATCTTGTATCCTTAGAGGATTATGTTGAGCAGCATAATGGTAATCACTTTAATTTAAAAGATAATTCAGAATATCAACCAGAAAAAGTCATGGAAAAAAATGAAACGATTCATATACTTGGTGATATGATTGATCTTTTACCTGAAAAAGAGCAAATTGTTATTACACTCTATTATTATGAAGAATTGACTTTAAAAGAAATTAGTCTTATACTTGGCGTATCAGAATCCCGTATTTCTCAGTTACACTCAAAGGCTTTATCTCGATTACGTGGTAAATTAGCTTTTATTCGCAATTAATATGACATTATATATAGAAACGTTGATGTACTAGGAAAATTCAGTAATAGCCTATTGAACTGAATGGAGTTAATATACAGTAACATAACAGTTTAAGAAGCATTAAACAGATATGCAAGTTATTTATTTTCGTATGTCTAAGATAAAATTTGGAGGGGATGTAAATGAAGGATAGCATACAATTAAGTATTTCACAAGATAATTTACTCGCAACATTAATTGTACTTCCTCCAGTTGATGAAGAAGAAATAACATTTGAACACATTGAGGAAGTTATATGTGAAAGTGGGATTGTATTTGGTATAGATCTTCAAGTTATTGAGCAATTAAAGCAAGAGATTATCTTAAATCAGGCATATGAGATTGCTCATGGTGAAGTCGCCAAAAACGGTATCGATGGTAAAATAATTTATGAATTTAATACAAATAAATTGATCAAACCATCACTCCTTGATGATGGTTCAGTAGATTTTCATAATCTAAACCTCATTAATAATGTTAAACAAGGAGATGTGATTGTTAGGATACAACCTGAACAAGAAGGTGAAGAAGGTACTGATATATATGGTGAAGCAATACAGCCACCGCCAGTGAAAAAGGCAATCCTTCCGAAACATGGTCCTAATATTTCAACAAGTGATGGTGGAAAAACTCTGGTATCGGATGTAGAAGGTCATGTAGACCTCATCTATGATAAAGTGGTGGTCAATGAGGTATTAACCATCAATGGTAATGTTGATCATGCTACAGGTGATGTTAATTATAATGGTAGTATAATGGTAACAGGTAATGTATTGAGTGGCTTCTCAGTTAAAGCAAAGAAGAATATAGAGGTACTGGGACTCGTTGAAGGTGCTACATTACTAGCGGGTGGAAATATTGTCATTCGTGGTGGTGTACAGGGAATGGACAAAGCAAGAGTCATATGTAACGGAAGTTTGGTGGTTAAGTATATATCCAATGCTTTCGTTAAAGCTAATGCTGCTATTAACACCAACTCCATTTTACATAGTGAAGTTAGTTGTAATGATGTTATTATTGTAAATGGCAAGGGACTGATATCTGGAGGAAAGGTACAGGCAAACCGGGAAATTTCTACAAAAGTAATTGGAACTTCCATGGGAACTAAAACCTTTATAGAGGTGGGTGTTGACCCAGATATCATGGAAAAATACCATGAGTTCAAGGAGAAAAAAAGTCAACTTGAAGATGAAATTAAAAAGTTAAAGCAAATTATAAAAGTATTAGAAGACAGACGTCAAAAGGGAATAATAAAACCTGATCGCATTCAAGTATTAGAAAAAAGTCATAAAACATTAGAAAAGTTGATCAAAGAATCAAAGGCTGCTGAAAATATTGTTATGCAGCTATTGCCTCTTATTGAAAATGTGCGAGAAGGTAAAATAAGAGCTGCAACATCAATTTATCCTGGAACTGTAGCTACTATAGGTTCTCAATCATTAGTTATACGTAATCAACTTGACAGATGTACTTTAGTTCTGGAAGGCGGAGAAGTAAGAGTTGCCGCATTTTAAGGAGGGGTTCTATGCCAATTCGACCTTTAGATATGCAAGTAATGATACCGAAATCAAGCCAAATCAGTAAACAAAGTCATCAAGAGTCTCATAAGTTTAATCAAGAACAGTTTAATCTCTCTATGGCTCAAAATAAGCAAAATGAGAAGAATCAACAAAAAGTCATAGCCCAAGATGAAAGTAATGGAGTTAAGTTTAATAAAGAACAAGAGAAGCGAAATAGGGAACAAAAACAAGGTAAACAGCAAAAGAACAAAAAGGAACAAAGTAAGAAAAAGGATAGTGGCTATAGTTTAGGTCATTTTGATGTCAAAGTATGAGGTGTAATGGATGGAACAGATCAGTTTTCTTATTATTTTATTACTCATTATAGGTATCGTACTCATCATTATATCTTTAATGCAAAAAGATCATCCTAAACAGTATAAAAATGATGACAATGATAAGAAGTATGAGGCATTGCAACCAAGTTTAGATGAAGCAAATCAAGCCATTAAAGACCTTAATGAACTTCATGAATACATGATGAGTGAGCTTAATAAAAAGCAGAAAGAACTAATGCTAATATATGATATTATAGATGAAAAAGAAAGAAAACTAAAAGAATTGCAAGAAATACCTTTGAAGGAGCCTATGAAAAATCAAAAAGTCATTAGTGATCCTTCTACTCTTGATGAAGAGTTATCAACACGAGAACGTGTAAAAGATATGTATGAAAAAGGTATGAATATCGAGACAATTGCTAAAACTCTCAATATAGGAAAGGGCGAAGTTCAATTATTGATTTCACTCTTTTTTAAAGAACATTAAGAGTAAAGGTAAAAAATTCTTTGAACTAGTTGATTTACCACATAACATGTGTTATACTATATAGCGTTTGAGAAAACACACGCATTCGGATTTTTAGAAAGGTGCCCATCGGGTTTTCTAATTCTCTAGGAAAGCTCTCAGAATTAAGTGAATGAAGTAAAAGCGTCTTCGTTCACGTCAATGAAACTTTCCTGCCGAAACAAGTTGCTGCGCAAACGTAGCGGAGTTACTTTTGTTCTAGTGGAAGAATGCGGAGGAAAAAACCAATTTACGGAGGTATATTATGAGCGTTATTTCAATGAAACAATTACTTGAAGCTGGTGTACATTTTGGACATCAAACTAGAAGATGGAACCCTAAAATGGCTCCATACATCTTCACAGAGAGAAATGGTATCTATATCATCGATTTACAAAAAACAAGCAGAAAAATCGACGAAGCATATGATGTAGTACGAAAAACTGTTGAAGAAGGCGGCAAAGTGCTTTTCGTAGGTACTAAGAAACAAGCTCAAGATGCAATTAAATCTGAGGCTCAAAGATGTGGAATGTACTTTGTTAACCAAAGATGGTTAGGTGGTATGTTAACTAACTTCAAAACAATCCAAGGTAGAATTAGAAGATTAAAAGAATTAGAGCAATGGGCTGAAGATGGCACATTCGAAGTTTTACCTAAAAAAGAAGTTATCAAGTTAAGACATGAAATGGACAAACTTGAAAGAAACCTTGGTGGTATTAAAGACATGAATGGTCTTCCTGATTTAATTTTCATCGTTGACCCAAGAAAAGAAAGAATTGCTATTCAAGAAGCTCACATTTTAGGTATTCCAATTGTATCAATTGTAGATACTAACTGTGACCCAGAAGAAGTTGATCATGTTATCCCTGGTAATGATGATGCGATTCGTGCTGTTAAGTTAATTGTTGCAACAATGGCTAACGCTGTTGTAGAAGCAAATCAAGGAAGCCAAGAGCATATAGAAGAAGAAGCAGTTGCTACAGAAGAAGCTCCAGCAGCTGAAGAAGTTAACGCATAATTTAACTTTAAAAGTTATTAAGCTTCAGCCGATTCAGCCAACTTTGTATTCGGTTGAAGCTTTTTGTCTACACATACTAAATACTCAAATCTTCCTATAGAGGTAAAAGATGGTTAGAGCTGAGTGTAGGATAAACGTAAATGATACGAAGATAAATGGAGGTAACGAATATGGCAATTACTGCAAGCATGGTTAAAGAGTTACGTGAAAAAACTGGCGCAGGTATGATGGATTGTAAAAAAGCTTTAAATGAAACAAATGGTGACATTGAAAAAGCTGTTGAATTTCTAAGAGAAAAAGGGTTAGCCGCTGCTGCTAAAAAAGCAGGAAGAGTTGCTGCTGAAGGTTTAGTTAAGACTGTTGTTTCAGATGATCACAAAGTTGGTGCTATAGTAGAAGTTAATTCAGAGACGGATTTCGTTGCTAAGAATGAAGATTTCCAAGTATATGTTAAAGAAGTAGCTGAGCAAGCGCTTAATACTAAAGCTGCTAATATTGATGAGTTCTTATCTGAAGCTTGGTCAGCTGAAGCAAGCAAGACTGTTAAAGACGTTTTAGTAGAAAAAGTAGCTAAGATTGGTGAGAATTTATCTATTCGTCGTTTTGAAAAAATTGATAATAATACAGTGGTTGTTGATTATATTCATGGTGGCGGTAGAATTGGTGTTTTAGTTGAGTTAGAATGCTCTGAGCCTAATGCAGCTATTTTTGAAATGGGTAAAAACGTTGCTATGCAAGTTGCAGCTATTAATCCTAAATATTTATCAAGAGAACAAGTTTCTAAAGAGTATATTGAAAAAGAAACTGAAATCTTAAAGCAACAAGCATTAAATGAAGGTAAGCCTGAAGCAATCGTTGAAAAAATGGTTGTTGGTCGTTTAAATAAACAGCTTAAGGAAGTATGTCTCTTAGATCAAGCGTATGTTAAAGATGGTGATTTAACTGTTGCAAAATATATTGCTAATACTGCTAAAGAAGCTGGTGTTGAAGTAACACTTAAGAACTTTGTTCGCTTTGAAACTGGCGAAGGTATTGAGAAAAAAGAAGAGAACTTTGCTGAAGAAGTTGCTAGACAAATCGGACAATAATAAACGTGAATGTATTTTACTGGGGGAAGATCATTGGTCTTCCCCTTTCTATGGGTGTCTAAAAATACTCGACAAATAGACTTAACTGTGATACATTATTATTGAAGGGAGTTCGCTCATGTACAGTAGAGTATTACTTAAATTAAGCGGAGAAGCTTTAGCTGGAGAAAAAGGATTTGGTT
Source organism: Vallitalea okinawensis (assembly GCF_002964605.1). Taxonomy (NCBI): domain Bacteria; kingdom Bacillati; phylum Bacillota; class Clostridia; order Lachnospirales; family Vallitaleaceae; genus Vallitalea; species Vallitalea okinawensis. The sequence goes on along the minus strand of NZ_PQDH01000008.1, from coordinate 120,044 downwards.
TTGATGAAGGTAACGTATTAATCGTTGCTGATCAAGTCAAACGTATTCTGAATAAAGGTACACAAGTTTCAATAGTTATCGGTGGCGGTAACTTCTGGAGAGGGCGTAGTTCTGAAAGAATGGACCGCACAAAAGCAGACCAGATTGGTATGATGGCCACTATTATGAATGCTATCTATGCATCTGAAGTTTTTCGTGGGGTAGGAATTAAAACAGTAGTTCAAACTCCTTTTCCAGTGGGAACCATGACAGAAACCTTTTCTAAAGATAGTGCAGTATCACATCTTAAAAATGGTACAGTTGTTTTCTTTGCTGGTGGGACAGGGCATCCTTATTTTTCGACTGACACTGGTGCAGCCTTGCGTGGTATTGAAACTGATTGTGACATCTTATTGTTTGCAAAAAATATCGACGGTGTATATGACAGCGATCCAAGTGTTAATCCTGAGGCTAAGAAATATGACGAAATTCAGTGCAGTGATATTGTAAAGAATGGTTTGCGCGTTATCGACATAACTGCAGCAAGTTTATGCTCTGATAATAATATGCCTGTACTCATTTTCGGACTCAATGAAGAAGATAGTATCGTCAACGCAATAGAAGGTAAGAAAATCGGTACTATAGTTCGAACGTAGTAAAACTATTATTTATACACTTATTCAATAGGAGGAGATGGTTAAATGCCTGATCAAGCACTAAAGAAATACGAAGAAAAAATGATAAAGACGATTCATGCTCTTGAAAACGACTATAACTCCATTAGAGCTGGTCGTGCAAACCCACATGTCTTAGACAAAATTACAGTTGATTATTACGGTTCACCAACTCCATTACAGCAAGTAGGAAATATAACAGTTCCTGAAGCTCGTTTATTACAGATTCAACCTTGGGATGCAAGTATCATTAAAGAAATTGAAAAGGCTATTTTAGCATCAGATGTTGGTATCACACCAAATAGTGATGGTAAAATTATTCGACTTGTTTTCCCTGAATTAACAGAAGAACGTAGAAAAGACCTTGTTAAAGACATCAAGAAAAAAGGCGAAAACTCTAAAGTAGCTATTAGAAATATTCGTCGTGATGCTATAGATCATTTCAAAAAAATGAAAAAGAATAATGAAATAACTGAAGACGATTTAGCTGATTACGAAAAAGAAGTTCAAGACTTAACTGATAAATTTGTTAAAGACATTGACATGCATATCGATAACAAGAGCAAAGATATTTTATCCGTTTAGTAATGAAGTAAGAATTTCCCCTCTAACCAGAGGGGGATTTTTTGGAATAGGAAAGTTTTTCAATACTTTGTTTTTGGAGGTTAGATATGTCTAAAAATTGGTATAATGAACTAGATAAAAATAGTATCCCAAAACATATTGCTGTCATCATGGATGGTAATGGCCGCTGGGCTAGGGAAAGAAATAAACTTCGGATGGAAGGTCATAAAGAAGGATCCAAAACGCTTAAGAAGGTAACAGATGCAGCAATTCGTTGTGGTATAAAGTATATGACTGTTTATGCATTTTCAACTGAAAACTGGAGTAGACCAGAAAAAGAAGTATCTTATCTAATGAATCTTCTTAGACAAGGATTAGATAAATATCGTAAGGATGCAATGGATAGTGATATTAAAATCAGTGTAATTGGCGATATATCACGACTGGATGATGACTTAAAGAAGAAGATAGCAAATGTAGTCAAGGCAACACAGCATCATAGAACTTTTAATCTTGTCATAGCCATTAATTATGGTAGTCGTGACGAAATTGTTCGTGCTGTAAAAAAAGTTAGCCAAGACATTAAAGAAGGTTCTCTCATGGTTGATGAAATAGACGAGCATGTTATGGATAAACATCTGGATACAAAGGATTTCCCAGACCCTGACTTACTGATTCGAACAAGTGGAGAGCAGCGTCTAAGTAATTATTTACTGTGGCAATTAGCTTATGCTGAATTCTATTTCACAGAAACAAAATGGCCAGATTTTGATGCTGAAGAACTTTATAAAGCGATTTATTATTATCAAACTCGTGATCGCCGTTTTGGTGCAATTTAAGGAGGCTAAGCTTTATGAAAACTCGTATTTTAACAGCTATTATAGCAGCGCCTATATTTATTGCGTTTATTTACATAGGTGGTCCTATGTTAGTTTTATTACTGTGTGCTATTAGTTTAATTGGTCTATTTGAGTTTTACAATGCTATTAAAGGTCCAATTAAGCCAATTAAGTCATTAGGGTTGTTGGCGACTGTTATTTTTTACTTTTTCTTAGTGGAGTATGGTCCTAACAATCAACTTTTTTTTGTTTTATCCTTTTGCTTTATAGTGACTTTGTTTGGAACACTAGTATTCACATACCCAAAATATAGTATATTAGATATAGGTACAACTTATTTTGGACTGATTTACGTGCCTGTCTTATTGTCATTAATTTATGTTATTCGAACCGGAGATAATGGACTTTACTTGGTGTGGTTTATTTTTTTAAGTGCTTGGAGCAGTGATACTTTTGCATATTTTGCGGGACGTTTATTTGGAACGAAGAAAATGGCACCAAAGCTAAGCCCCAAAAAAACTGTTGAAGGTCTGATCGGTGGCATATTTGGTAGTATAGTCGTTTGTTTGGTTTACGGATTAATTATTCAAAGAGGTTTTGGCGTACAAATCCCACAGCTACCAGTTATGGCAGTTCTTATTGGACTTTTTGGATCAGTATTTGGTGTTATTGGTGATTTGTCTGCTTCAGCTATAAAGAGGCACTTTAATGTTAAGGATTTTGGAAAACTGCTACCAGGGCACGGTGGCATTTTAGACAGATTTGATAGCATACTATTTACAGCACCTCTTGTATATATCATCATAACCATAGTGGTATAGTGCATATATTAATTAAGAAGTAAACTTATGAAGTGCTACAATTACACCAAAGATATATAAGCATTTGAGGTGATAGAATGAAGAAAATTAGCATCTTAGGTTCAACAGGGTCCATTGGTACCCAAGCAATCGATGTGCTAAAAAACTTGAAAATGGAAGTACTTGGGCTGACTGCTCATTCAAATATAGAACTCTTAGAGCAACAAATTTATGAATTACAGCCTTTAGTTGTTGCGGTTACTGACCATGAAAAAGCTCTTGAATTACGAAGGAGATTAAGAACCAATTTAGTCGAGACAAAAGTTGTTTCTGGGATTGAAGGGCTAATAGAAGTAGCAACTCTTGATGAAGTTGATATTGTACTTACTTCAATTGTGGGGATGGTAGGCTTAAGACCAACAGTTGCAGCTATTGAAGCAGGTAAACATATAGCTTTAGCTAATAAAGAAACACTTGTAACTGCTGGCGAATTAATCATGCCACTTGCTAAGCAACATGGTGTAATGATTTACCCAGTGGATAGTGAGCATTCTGCAATTTTCCAATGTCTTCAAGGTAATAATGCAAAAGAGGTAGAAAAAATTATACTTACTGCATCTGGTGGACCCTTTAGGGGCAAGACTATAAATGAGCTTAGAAATGTAACACTAAGTGATGCATTGAATCATCCTAACTGGAGCATGGGCAAAAAGATTACTATTGATTCTGCAACTTTAATGAACAAAGGGTTAGAGGTAATTGAAGCTAAGTGGCTATTTGATTTGGATATAAAGGATTTAGAAGTAGTGGTGCATCCACAAAGTATCATTCATTCCATGGTATTGTATCAGGATGGTTCTTACATGGCCCAATTGGGTCAGCCGGATATGCGGGTTCCGATACAATACGCTTTGACCTATCCAAAACGTATTAAAAACAATTTTCAAAGGTTGGATTTTACTGGGTTAAAGGATTTGACATTTGAGAAACCTGATCAAGGAACATTTCAATGTCTTCAATTGGCCTTTGATGCTCTAGCTCGAAAAGGAACTCAACCTACTGTATTAAATGCAGCTAATGAAGAGGCTGTTAATTTATTTCTAAATAACCAATGCAGTTTTCTTGATATACCAGAAATTATTCTTCAATCAATGGATGCACATAGAAACATATTAGAGCCAACATTAGATGATATATTAGAGGTTGAGAATTGGACTAGAAATTTTGTGAAAGGAAGGTGGTCAGAATAAATATAATTGTAGCTCTTATCGTATTTGGAATATTAGTTTTAGTTCATGAATTTGGTCACTTTATTGTTGCAAAGAAAAATGGTATCTTTGTAGAAGAATTTGCAATCGGTATGGGACCTAAAATCCTCAGTTTTAAGAAAGGTGAAACAGAATATTCATTACGCGTATTACCTTTGGGAGGATTTTGCAAAATGCTTGGTGAAGAAGAAGAGTCACATGATGAACGTTCTTTCAGCCAAAAATCTGTAGGTGCTAGAATGGCTGTTATAGCAGCTGGACCATTTATGAATTTTTTACTAGCATTCAGTATTCTGTTCATCTTTGCAATTAGCAGTGGGTACATTAGTAACACAGTAGATACTATAGAAGATGGAAAACCGGCTCAAGAAGCGGGATTACTACCAGGAGACGTCATAAAAGAAATTGATGGAGATAAAGTTCATATCTTTGAAGATTTAACTTTCTATCTTCAACAATCTAACGGAGAAGCATTTGATCTTGTCTTGCAACGTGATGGAGAAGAGATAGAGATGCGAATCACTCCTTTTTACGATGAGGACTTAAAGACCTATCGTATAGGAATAGCACCAAAAGTTGAAGAAGGTAATTTCTTTGGAGCTGTTTCCCAAGGTTTCTGGAAGATGATCTTCTATATAAAGGTTACAATAGTTGGTCTATTTCAGCTTGTTTCAGGCCAAGTATCAGCTGATCAAGTGGCAGGACCAATTGGAATCATCAATATTATAGGTGATTCATATGAACAAGGGCTCCAACAAAGCATATTAGCTGCATTAGCTAACCTTGCTCAGATTACGGTATTATTAAGTGCCAATCTTGGTGTGCTGAATTTATTACCAATACCTGCACTAGATGGTAGTCATTTAGTATTCTTAAGTATTGAAGCTATTCGTAGAAAACCAATGAATGCTACAATACAAAATACTGTCAATCTAGTTGGATTTGCATTATTGATGCTCTTAATGGTCGTTGTTGCTTATAATGATATCGTTCGGATATGGTTAACGAAATAAACAAGATGGACACAGGTCGAGGGTATTCCCTTACCTGTGTTTTATTATTTTATAGGAATCGAACATGAAATATTAAACATAAAGTATAATGAAAAATTGTCAGAAGTAGTATGCCACAAGGAAGATGAGGCAAAGTAGCGGGGTGTGCTAATGTACAAGAGCATTCTTTGACCGAAACCTGACGCCGTAACATGCTATTTATGGCATTTTTTAGTGTAGGAAAGTTCGTATTTTGCCTAAAAACAATGAGGCACCGGACCTCATTACTATTGATATATTTCGCTACTCGAAATGATCAAGCAAGGAATCCAACATTCCTGCACATACTTGAAATATGAAGTTAGTCACTTTTCTTGTTATTTTTATTACCTATAATGTACCAATAAATGCTATAATATAAAAAGTGGACAAAAGGTTTCATGATTTTGGGATTACTGATAATGAATTGATAATAGAGGTGAAAGAAATGTTTCAATATAAAAGACATAAAACTCGAGAGATCACTATCGGAAATGTGAAAATTGGTGGAGATAACCCAATTCTCATACAATCTATGACCAATACAAAGACAAGTGATGTAGCAGCTACCGTGAATCAAATACTTCAGTTGGAAGAAGCGGGATGCGAAATTATACGTGTAACAGTTAACGATCAGGGTGCTGCTGATGCCATAGAAGAAATTAAAAAACAAATACACATTCCTCTTGTTGCAGATATTCACTTTAATTATAGATTAGCTTTATCAGCGTTAGAAAATGGTATTGATAAATTACGCCTAAATCCTGGTAATATTGGTTCAGAGGAACGTATAAAAGCCGTAGTGGAATCTGCTAAAAGGCATAGTGTTCCTATTCGAATAGGTGTTAATTCAGGATCTCTAGAGCAAGAATTCATTGACCTTTATGGTGGTGTTACAACTAAGGGGTTAGTTGAAAGTGCAATGAAGCATGTTCGTATACTTGAGAGGTATGATTTTGAAGATATTGTGATATCTTTAAAAGCTTCTAATATAATGCGCTGTGTTGAGAGCTATAATATGCTTGCTTCAAAAGTAGATTATCCATTGCATATTGGCATAACAGAAGCGGGAACATTATATTCCGGTACCATTAAGTCATCAGCAGGTATTGGAATCCTCTTAGCACAAGGGTTCGGTGATACCTTACGAGTTTCTTTAACAGGTGATCCTGTAGAAGAAGTTAGGTGTGCTAAGCAGTTACTCCAAGCTATGGGACTTCGTACATTTGGTGTAGAGTTAATTTCATGTCCAACCTGCGGTCGTACAGAAATTGATCTTATTGAACTAGCCAATGAAGTTGAGGAACGTTTAGTTCGTATTAATAAAAATATAAAAGTAGCTATCATGGGCTGTGTTGTAAATGGACCAGGAGAAGCTCGAGAAGCGGATATTGGAATAGCGGCTGGTAAAGATGTTGGTTTAATCTTTAAAAAAGGAGAAATCATTAAGAAAGTTCCTGAGAACCAGTTATTAGATGAATTAATGACCATTATTGAAACATTATAGCAATACATTCCCTATTCAACTATTTACAACCTATTACCAACTGTATTCATGATGAAATGGCATGCAGATTGTGATATAATAGGTATCTATGCTCCATAAAATTGCTATTTTTATTGCGGGAATCAGGGGGATTCTAGATGAGTGAAACAAGTGGAAAAGGCTTTATTGAAGTCTTTAATAATATATATTTAGATGAATCCGTAAAAGGGATAATAGAACAAGTAACAGTAGAACGCATTGTCCTCCAAAAAGAGATGAAGGTTGTTCAAATCTTTATCTCTTCAGGAGAAATATTGTATGATCAGATAGTTGACCTATTAGAAGAGAAAATTAAATCCAATGTCTTAATAGATTATGATGTTGACTTGAAAGTAAGTTATAACATGGATCATAGTCTCAAACGCTTGATGCATTTATATTGGGATAATATTCTGTATAGGGTTAGGCAAGAAAGTCCGATTTGTTCTGGGATATTTTTAGAAAGTGAGTGGGAAGTTTTAGATAAAACGTTAATTATAACTGTTCCAAATCAAAATAAGCCTTTCCTATTAGGAAAGAACCTACATAAAATTATTGAGAAAAAGATCGTGGAAGAATTAGGGCATTCATTAAAAGTAGAATTTATTGAGCAAAAACTTTCTGAAGAACAAAAAGTCGAATACCATGAACAGCGAGAGGCCTACGAAAATCAATTAGTCAATGAAACTGTTACTAAGTTTCAAGTAGAAGCTAATAATCAGCAAGATCAACAAGGTAATCAGAAAGATAAGAAGGACTCTGACCAGCCAGACTATATTATTCTTGGTAAAGGTATTCAAGGGTCTACTGTGCCTATTAATGATATTGATGAAGAATCTGGTGATGTTATCATTGTAGGGGATATTTTGGCTGCCGAAAGTCGTGAAATAAAAGGTGACAGATTTATTGTTTCCTTTGATATAACAGACTACACCAATTCTATAACAGTTAAATCCTTCGTTAAGAAAAAGGATTTTGAAGAACGGGTAGGTTCAGCTGTAAAAAAGGGTGCTACTTTGAAAGTGAAAGGAAATGTCCAATACGATAAGTTTTCACAAGAAATAGTAGTCATGACAAGGAACATTGAAAAATCTAATATTAAGTTTAATTATAGGATGGATAACAGTAAAGAGAAAAGGGTTGAATTACATGCCCATACTCAAATGAGCGAAATGGATGCTACTGTATCAGCTTCTAAATTGGTTGCTAAAGCAGCAGAATGGGGTCATAAAGCAATTGCAATAACTGATCATGGTGTATGCCAAGGCTTCCCTGAAGCAGCTAATGCTGCTAAAAAACATGGCATTAAAGTTTTATACGGTGTTGAGGCTTATCTTGTAGATGATCTTAAGAAAGTTGTTGAGAATGGTAAAGGTGAATCCTTAGATGATTGTTTTGTCGTATTTGATATAGAAACCACAGGTTTTAATAAAAATGATGATAGTATCATTGAAATAGGTGCAGTTAAGGTTGAAGGTGGTGAAATTACTGGAGAATACTCTACCTTCGTTGATCCTCAACGAGACATACCTACTAAGATTACTGAATTAACGGGAATCAGAGATGAGGATGTAAGTGGAGCACCACTGATTAACGATGCACTTAAGGAGTTTTTGGACTTTGTTGGTGATGCAATTTTGGTTGCACATAATGCATCATTTGATGTAGGCTTTATAAAAAATAAGGCTGGGAAAATGGATGTTACAATCAATCATACTGTTTTGGATACATTGGAATTAGCTAGAGCTTTATTTCCACAGTTATCAAGACATCGCTTGAACAATATTGCCAAACATTTAGGTGTAAGCTTGGAAAATCATCACAGAGCCGTAGATGACGCAGTTGCAACAGCAGAGATATTTGTCAAGTGCATTGACCTCTTAAGAGAGGTAGATATACATTTACTGGAAGACATTAACTTCTATGCTGCCGATAAAGTAGATAAAAAGAAACTAAGAGCCAATCATGCAGTTATTTTGGTTCAAAATTATACTGGGCTAAAGAACCTATATGAGTTGACATCTATGGCTCATATTGAATATTTTTATAGAACACCACGTATCCCAAAGAGTCTATTTATGAAAAAAAGAGAAGGGTTAATCATTGGAACAGCCTGTGAAGCCGGAGAACTTTATAATGCTGTACTCAATAATGACCCACCTGAAAGAATACAGGAACTATGTCGATTTTATGATTATTTGGAGATACAACCTACTGGAAATAATAATTTTATGATTAAAAAAGGGCTTGTTCAGTCAGAGGAAGATTTACGTGAAAACAATCGTAAAATTGTTGCTTTAGGTGAGAAATACAATAAACCTGTTGTGGCAACATGCGATGTCCACTTTATGGAGCCTCAGGATGAAGTCTTTAGAAGAATACTTATGGCTGCTAAAAAGTTCTCAGACGCTGATGATCAGCCACCACTTTACTTCAGAACTACTGAAGAGATGCTTGAAGAATTTGCTTATCTTGGTAAAGAAAAAGCGAAAGAAGTAGTTATTCATAATACAAATCGAATTGCCGATATGATCGAAACCATTAAACCAATACCGGATGAGACGTTTCCACCACATATAGAAGGTTCTGATGAGGAATTAACTAAGATTACCATGGACAAGGCTATATCTATGTATGGTGATCCTTTACCAAAACCTGTAAAGGAGAGGTTGGATAGAGAGCTTGGTTCAATTATTAAGAATGGATTTGCTGTACTATATATCATTGCACAAAAATTAGTGTGGAAATCCATGGCGGATGGTTACCTCGTTGGTTCCCGTGGATCAGTTGGATCTTCTTTTGTAGCCACTATGGCTGGCATAACAGAAGTTAATCCTTTAGCGCCACATTATTACTGTGGTAAGTGTCAATACAGTGATTTTGATAGTGAAGTTGTAAAGAGTTTTGGTGGGGGATCTGGTTATGATATGCCTGATAAAGAATGCCCTGAATGTGGAACTATACTCATCAAAGATGGACATGATATACCGTTTGAAACCTTCCTTGGATTCGATGGTGACAAAGAGCCGGATATCGACTTGAACTTCTCTGGGGATTATCAGCCAAGAGCTCATGCTTACACAGAAGAACTTTTCGGCAAGAAGCAGGTATTTAAAGCTGGTACAATTGGAACTGTTGCTGAAAAGACAGCTTATGGATTTGTTAAGAAGTATTTAGATGAACGGAATATTATAGTGAGTAATGCTGAAATCAATCGACTACTTCAAGGATGTACCGGTGTTAAACGTACATCTGGACAGCATCCAGGAGGTCAGATGGTAGTACCACAAGGACATAGTATTGAAGAGTTTTGTCCTGTCCAGAGACCTGCAAATGATGTTAAATCCCATATAACTACGACTCACTTTGATTATCATTCTATATCAGGACGTTTATTGAAGCTAGATATATTGGGGCATGACGATCCTACTGTCATCCGTATGCTACAGGACTTAACAGGTATTGACCCTCAGGATATCCCTTTAGATGATAAAAAAGTAATGTCACTTTTTACATCCACAAAAGCTTTAGATGTTGAACCTGAAGAAATAGGCAGTCAAGTAGGTTCTTATGGATTACCTGAGTTTGGTACTAAGTTTGTTAGACAGATGCTTGTGGATACACAACCACATACCTTTTCAGAACTTATCCGTATATCAGGACTTTCTCATGGAACGGATGTATGGCTCAACAATGCTCAAGAGTTAGTACGTGCAGGGACGGCTACTTTATCAGAATGTATTTCTACTAGGGATGACATTATGGTTTATTTAATTTATGCTGGGGTAGAGAAAATTAATTCCTTTAAGATCATGGAAAAAGTAAGAAAAGGTAAGGGATTAACTCCTGAAGATGAAGCTGAGATGAAGGAGAGTGGTGTACCAAATTGGTATATTGACTCTTGTAAGAAGATTAAATACATGTTCCCAAAGGCCCATGCAGCCGCCTATGTGATGATGGCATATAGAATTGCCTACTTCAAGGTACATCATCCAGAGTGCTTTTACGCAACATTCTTCACCGTTAGAGCTGATGACTTTGACTATGAATTGATGTGTAGTGGTAAAGGAAGAGTTCAAACCACCATCAAAGAAATTGAGGATAAAGGGAATAGCATGTCAACGAAAGAAAAGGGTGTACTGACTATTCTAGAGATCGTATTAGAGATGTTATGTCGTGATATTAACTTTATTCCTATTGACTTATATACTTCTGATGCAGTTAAATTTCAGGTTACTGATGAAGGAATTTTACCACCTTTAAATGCCATTCAAGGACTTGGTAATACTGCTGCCTTTAATGTTATGGAAGCTAGGAAGGATGGAGAGTTTCTTTCGGTAGAAGAATTCAGACAACGGACAAAAGTTAGTAAAACTGTTATTGAAGTTATGAAAGAAAATAATATTCTAACAGGTATTCCTGAAACCAACCAATTAAGTTTGTTTTAATATAAAGCATATGTTTCCAAAAGAGGCATATGCTTTTGTACATCTACTGTCTAAATTCTATGATTTATGATTATTGAGGATGCATTAAAGGAGGTAAAAGAGATAAAGGTTGAACTATGGAGGGGTTATGGTATAATTAACTTAATTAACCAAATGAGATTCTGTACACGGGCATTAGAATTGAAAATTCAAAGAAGTTTTTTCAAACCTAAATACATGGTAGTTTGGAGGGATTACATGCCTCATATTAATTTAAAACTGTGGCCTGGAAGAAGTGAAGAGATGAAACAAGAAGTTGCTCAGCGCTTTACGGATGTATTAGTTGACACACTAAATGTTGATGAGAGTAGTATATCTATAGCCATTGAAGAAGTGAGCCTTGGAAATTGGACTGAACTTGTTTATGAAGAAGAAATACGACCCTTTAAAGATCGATTGTATAAACAACCAGGTTATGAACCTCAAAAAGAAGTAGAGGGTTCGAAAAAAAACTTTTTAGAGAAGGTTACCGCTTTTATCGTAAGAGATGAAAGAGAATTACTCCTTATCAGACATCCAAAAGCAGGTATTCAAATACCTGCTGGAACTGTGGAGCGTGGAGAAAATCATCATAAAGCCGTTTTTAGAGAAGCAACAGAGGAGACCGGATTACATAGTTTAAATCTACGGAAATATATCGGATTTGAAGAAAAGGTACTAAAAGATCCTTTTAGACGAATTTTATATAACACCAAAGTTTTTGCTGCATCAAATGATAAGAGTCTCACTTGTGCATCTTTACGTCGAGGATTAATGGTAGAAGTGATTAACGTACAAGATCACTTTGCACAAATCACCTATAAAGAATTTGAGAAAGGTAATAGTAAACGACTATCCTATAATATCACTGGCTGGGTACCTATAAATAAAACGACCCCTTTTGAAAAACGCCATTTTTACCATCTTCAATATCAAGGGAAAGGTAAAGAAAGGTGGGAAGTCAAGGCTGATAATCATATCTTTGAGCTATTTTGGGCGCCGCTTAATAATTTACCTCCGATTGTTTATCCACAGAATTTGTGGGTTCACCATTTGAGATAAATAAGGGTAATTGAATAGAGTCAAGTGAAATGAGAGTGATATTACGCCAGCTGGAAACATACACATGGTATCAAATTGACTTATAAATATTAAGAGCTTTATGAGCGTTGATATTCATCTAAGGCTATGGTATAATATAGTATAAGTTGAACTTTAACGATTTATCATGATAAAGTGGATGGAGGCGGTCGTATGAAGCGAGTACCAGAAATGGATGTATCTCGTTTAAATACAGTTTTAACAATTTTATTTGACAAAATAAAAAATAAGAATGATGATAATCAAGTATTACCGGTTATGTGGCAAATGATGCATATGTTTAGTTGCAGTCAACTGTCCAAACTTGTAGCCATGAAAAGAGGTCTAGATCCTGAGTTAGCGGGAATCATTGCAGCCCTTCATGATATTGGTGTCATAGAACTTAATGTACGTAAAGAACATGGAAAAAAGGGTGGCTCACTTATTATTAAGTGGTGTGAAACATATAATGAACAGTTGGCAGAAGAAGAAGGTATAATAACTACATCTGAGATAGCCACTATCAAAGAAGCTGTGGAGCATCATAGCGATAAGGATATATATACTGATGAAGATTACATTGAACTTATGAAAGATGTAGATGCTTTGGATCGTTATCTTCACGGTGTTGAAACTAAGGATGAATATGTATCACGTTGTGAAAAGGTTCTTGAAGAGCTAGGTATTCAGACACAGAACAGTGTACAAGAGACTAAAAATTTACTTTTTTCTATCCATTAATAATGCTTAGTAGAAAGGTTTAAATATGAATATAGTTAAAGCAAAGATGGAAGACTCAACCTACATTTTATCACTTATCAAACAATGTGTTGAGGTGATGAACAGAAGGGGAAATGACCAGTGGGATGAATATTACCCTAATATGGATGTAATAAATGATGATATAGAGTCTGGTGACCTTTACATTCTCAAGGATAATCATCACATACAAGGCATAATTACTTTAAATGACAAACAGGAAAAAGAATATCTTGATATACAGTGGGAATATTCTGAGGGAAGACAATTAATCGTCCATCGGTTAGCGATATCACCTAATTATCAAGGTCGAGGACTTGGTGATAAGTTAATGCAATTTGCTGAAGAAAAAGCAAGGGAATTGGGTTATGATTCTATACGTTTAGATACTTATGTAAAAAATAAAAAAGCAATCTATTTCTATGAAGCACGTGACTATATCAAAAGAGGAAATCTTTATTTTTCTCATCGAAAAGACCCTTTTATTGCATTCGAAAAAAAATTATAGGTGAAGGCACTGATTAACTGTTGTACATAGATCAGTGCCTTTTCTCATTAAGATTCTATAAAGGAATCTATATCTTTTTCAATAATCTTTAATCCATTTCTAAAAAAGCCTTCATCATGAAGATCAATATTAATCATTTTACCAACATCATAAATCGTATTCCTACCAGTTGCAGTTAACAATTGGTCATAAGCTTTTACGAAGGCTTCACCTTTTTCTTCAAATATCGCATATAGACCTTTACCAAAGAGTAAGCCAAATGCATATGGGAAGTTATAGAAGTTATGAGACGCATAATAATAATGAGGTTTGTTTAGCCACATATAAGGGTGAAGTCTGTTTGGATCTAATCCATCGCCATAAGCCTGCAGCTGTGCTTTCTTCATGATACTACATAACTCTTCTACAGATAATGACCCTTTTTCACGTCTTTTAAATAATTCGGATTCAAATAGATAGCGACTATAAATGTCAACAATAACTTGTGCAGCGCCTTGAAGGTAGTCTTCTAAAATACGTAATCTATCATCACCAGCTGCTGATTTTAAAGCTGCATTTGTTGCTATGGTCTCGCAAAATATAGATGCTGTTTCAGCCAAAGGCATAGGATAAGAACTGTTAATTATATCAGATTCCTTTAAACAAGCACCGTGGTAGCCATGACCAAGTTCATGAGCTAGGGTAATGGTATTAGATAAGCTGCCATCGAAATTTGCCAAAATACGACTTTCACCAATGCAATGTAGGTTAGCACAAAAAGCTCCACCCACTTTTCCTTCTCTTGGTTCAGCGTCAATCCAGTCGGACTCAAAAGCATTACTAGCATAAGCTCCAAGCTTATCGCTGAAATCTGAAAAATTGGATACTATAAATTTTTTAGCTTCATCATAGGAAAAGGATAAATCAGAAGATCCTAGTGGAGCAAAGAGATCATAAAAAGGTAAACCATTATCATGACCCAATAATTCAGCTTTTTTTCTAAAATATTTATGAAATACTGGTAAGCTTTCTTTGATAGCATTCATTAAAGCATCCAAAGTTTTTTGATCCATTCTTGAACTTATTAATGTCATTTCTATAGGAGATGTATAACCTCTCATCTTGCAATTTGAAATAACTTCACCTTTTATCGCGTTGAGGCATGCTGCTGATGATTTTGCAACTTTATCATAACTTTTTAATTCTGCATCATAGGCTTTTTTTCTAATAGTTGGGTCAGAATCAAATGCCATATTACGGACAATAGGCAAAGGAAGCTGCTTTTCTTCACCATCTATTTCAATATTAACTAAAAGTGTCGAAGTTAGCTGACTTTGAAGCTTAGACCAAGCATTGGACCCAGTATTCATCATTTCACTGATGATTTTCTCAGACTGTGTATCTAAGGTATATCGGGATAGACGTAGGAGTTCAGTGATAAAAAAAGAATACTCATTAAGCTCGTCATTGGATAACACATTTTGAATATCTTTAATTTTGAGTAAAACCTCTTGAAACTTAACCTCAATACCTGAAAGGCTTGGTAATAATGCTTCAATTCTCTCCACAGCATTCAAGGCAACTTGATTACTGGACTCAACAGAAAGTGTTAATCGAGCATAAGCAGAATATTTTTCAATGAGTGATTGTAAGCTACTATATTGCTTTAAGTAGGCGATAAGTTGATCATTTACAGAACTATGATCAAATCCTTCAAGTGTGCCATTCAATTTTTCAATAAGTTGGTTAATTGTATTGTAATCATCAGTGTAATTTGGATCATCAAAACCTTGATAAAGCGCCTTTAGATTCCAACGTTGATTCATAATCATTCCCACCTTTCAATTTACTTATCATTTTGCAAGTTGACTTGTTTTTATACTCAAAAGTAATAATATGATTATAACTTTATCTGGTAATACCGTCAACTTTAGCGAAGAAATTTCTGCCAATGATCATGTTAAGAATGTTTAGCTATATTATTTTATATTACAAGGCTTAAGAACTATATATAACCAAAATATTGATGCAATATCGAGGGTGTTATGATATAATCGTATTGTCTATAAGTATATTGTTTTGAGTAGTGGCTTGTTGATGGTTTTTATGCCTTTTATGATATAGGAATAAATTTAAATTTGGAGGTACTGCATGAAGTACAAAAACAAAGTAGTCGTTGTAACTGGAGCTGGACAAGGTATTGGAGCATGTGTTGCCCGTAAATATGCTGGTGAAGGGGCAATTGTCATGTTAATTGATCTTGATAAGGAAGCTGGGCTAGAAAATAAAGCTTATATTGAAGAAGCTGGCTATGCATGCATGTTCTTTCAAGGTGATGTTAGTAATGAAAATGACATGATAGATATTTTTACCAAAATTGGACAGCAATATAATAAAATAGATATTCTCATTAATAATGCTGCTGTTGGAGATAGTGGCTCTATATGTGATCGTAGCATTGAGGAATGGAACAGAGTTATTGCTGTTAACCTAACAGGACCCTACATCGTTTCTAAACAAGCTGTTTTACATATGGTCGATGGTGGCAGTATCATTAATCTTTGCTCAACACGTGCATTAATGTCAGAACCTCATACAGAACCATATACAGCTTCTAAAGGAGGCTTATTAGCTTTAACCCATTCTTTAGCAGTTTCATTGGGTCCAAGAGTAAGAGTTAATGCTATAAGTCCAGGATGGATAGATGTATCTCAATGGAAAAAAATAAGAGAGCGTAAATTTACACATATATCTGAAGAAGAGCATTTACAGCATCCTGCAGGTAGAGTAGGAAAACCTGAAGATATTGCTGCAGCATGCATGTTTTTAACAAGTCATGAGGCAGAATTTATAACAGGTACCAACTTAGTGATTGACGGTGGTATGTCCGTTAAGATGATTTATGAATAGATGAGGTGTTTTAATGGCAACTATGATTAATCAGTGGGAGCATATTAAAAAGCAGAGAATTAAATACGGAGCTCTTTTTATTGGTTGTTGTATTCTAGTTTTAGTTGGATTTTTATTGAATTCATACTTAAAGGCTGATTATTATTTTTATATATTATTTGTAAATATCTTGATCGTTTTGGCTACAGCTTATTTTGGAGTAAAATTCATTATGTATCTTCCCTTTAAGATTAGTCCAGATGGAAATAGAGACCTACTTAATCAACTTTCAGATCAATTTTGCATTATAAATGGTGTTTTACTTAATAATGAGAACTATAGAGCTTATTTTGAGCACGTTATTGTAGGAACTAATAAAATCTACTTTATCCATCTTGGTGGACAAGATGCAAGGAAGGTAAAGCAATATAATATTGTTATTAAAGATATTATTAATTCAAGAGAAATGAAAACAGGATTTAAGATTGTCTATGATCAAATTGATTTTGAAAACTTAATGAAACAATTAGCTAGCCGTGATAATGGTCCAGTAACTCAACATCAAAAGAAGATAGTGGATACAATAAAGCATATTGCAGTATAGGAGAAATCAAGGATGAAAGAATTAAAAGTAACTAATAAAGACGCTGGACAAAGACTGGATAAATACTTAGCAAAATTCTTAAATAAAGCTCCAAAAAGCTTTATCTATAAAATGCTCAGGAAAAAAAATATTAAATTAAACAAGTTGAAGGCAGATGGTAAAGAGATTGTATTAAATGGGGATTTTATTCAACTCTATTTAGCGGATGATACCATTAATAAATTTAGAAATATGAGTACTAATACCTTGAACTATGAAAAATTAGCTATTGTCTATGAAGATAAAAACATACTTATTTGTAATAAACCTATAGGTATGCTATCTCAGAAGGATGAAAAGAATAGTATTAGCTTAATCGATATCGTCATAGCTTATTTAGAGGGAACTAATCAATATGATCCAGATAAAGATATAGGTTTTAGACCTGGTTTATGCAATCGATTAGATAGAAATACTAGTGGTTTAGTTATTGTAGGTAAAAATTTAATGGCATTACAAGAGATTAATCATGCAATTAAAGAACATCAAATAAAAAAGTATTATTTGACCATAGTTAAAGGGAAAGTTGTTAAGCCTCACACCCTAGTGGACCATTGGGAAAAGGATACTGAAACCAATAGAGTAAAATTAAATAAAGTAGAAATAGAGGGGAAAACAAAGGCTATTAAAACCATTATTAGACCCAAGGAAGGATATCATGGTTTTACTCAGTTGGAAGTGGAATTAGTAACGGGTAAAAGCCATCAAATCAGAGCTCATTTAAAGAGTATTGATCATCCCATACTTGGTGACTTTAAATATGGTGATCCAAGACTTAATAAAACATTAAAGGAAAAATGTCATCTGACCTCACAGCTTTTGCATGCTTATAAGTTGACATTCAATGGCCTTAAGGGGAACGTTGACTACCTTAATAATAAGGAATTTATTGCAGAAGAACCCCAAGTCTTTACAAAAGTTAAAAAATATATAGAAAGAAGGTTGCCAAATGATTTTAAGTAATTTAGAACCTAAAAAAGTATTCGCATTCTTTGAAGAACTTTCTAGTATACCTAGAGGATCAGGAAATGAAAAAAGAGTTAGTGATTTTCTTGTTGATTTTGCTAAGAATAGAAGTTTAGAAGTTATACAAGATCATGTAAATAATGTTATCATTAAGAAACCTGCAACCAAAGGCTATGAGAAGGCACCAACTGTGATTTTTCAAGGTCATATGGATATGGTATGTGAAAAAAACAATGATACAGAGTTTGATTTTCAAAAAGATCCACTGAATTTAAAGATTGTTGATGATTACATTACTGCTGATGGTACTACATTAGGAGCGGATAATGGTATCGCTGTTGCTTATGCAATGGCTATTTTGGATGATAATGAATTGGAACACCCTAGTTTAGAAATCGTTATAACAACAGATGAAGAGACAGGAATGACTGGAGCTTCTAATATTGATTTAAGTCAACTAAAAGGGAAGTATTTAATTAACTGTGATAATGAGAGTGAAGGAACCTTTATTGTGGGTTGTGCCGGTGGAGCGAAAACCACTATCAATTTACCTATTGAACGTGTAAAGGAAGCTGGTATGGTAGCGCATGTTGCGATTAGAGGATTAAAAGGTGGTCACTCCGGTGAGGATATTAACAAGAACCGTGGAAATTCTAATAAGCTAATGGGACGTATTCTTTATGATATAGCTAAGGAGTTAGAGGTAAGCTTAGTCAGCATTAATGGAGGTTCTAAGGATAATGCTATACCGAGAGAAATGGATGCAATTCTATTATTCCATGCCAATGAAGAGCAAGCACTAAAAGACCTTATCCTAAAATGGAATGAGATATTAAAGGGAGAGTTCGCTGTTAGTGATCCAGAATTACACGTTGATGTTACTTTTGATGGCGAATCTGATCAATCAGTTATGAATCAGGATTCCTTTAAAAAAGTTATTCAAATGTTAATGACATTACCATCAGGTATTCAGACAATGAGTAGTGATATTGAGGGACTAGTAGAGAGTTCTTTGAATTTAGGTGTGGTTATTTCAAAAGAAGAAGTTGTTAAATTTATTTTAGCTTTAAGAAGTTCAAAAAAGACACGTTTAGACGATATGTTAGAACGTCTTAAGATTATTACTGAATTATTTGGTGGAGAATTTATTACAAGAGGTTCTTATCCAGCTTGGGAATATAAGCGTGAATCTGAGTTAAGAGAGCTATTTAAAGATACTTATAAGGCACTTTATAATCAGGAACCAAATATAAAAGCTATTCATGCAGGATTAGAGTGTGGTATCTTCTCAAAAGGAATGAAAGATGTTGATATTGTATCGCTTGGTCCAGATATGGAAGATATTCATACACCTGATGAACGTTTAAGTATTTCATCAACAGCTCGCGTTTATGAATTTCTGGTAGAAGTTTTAAAGAGAATGGCGTAATAGTAAAGGTGACTAGCATCACTTTATGTAAGATAATCACATAATGGTTTACTACAATAAAATTAAGGATATCAAAGCATTAATTCGTAAAAGGGTTCCGTGGTATGCGGAACTCTTTTAGTAAAGTAGGATACTGTAAGTTGTTATGATAAGGAGGTCCTATATGAGTTATAGGGTTTTAATCATAGAAGATGAAATTAAAATTAGGCGTGTTCTCAAAGATTATTTGATAATAGAAGGTATTGAAGTATTGGAAGCGGGTGATGGCATATCAGGCTTACAGCTCTTCAAAAATGAAAAAGTAGATCTTATTGTTTTGGATATTATGCTACCAGGAGTTAATGGCTGGGAAGTCTTAAAAGAGATAAGAAAAAATTCAAAAGTATTAGTGCTGATGTTGACTGCTAAGAGTGGAGAAGAAGACAATTTACAGGGATATGCCTTAGGTGCGGATGACTATATCACAAAACCCTTTAGGATCAAAGTGTTAGTGGCAAAAATACTAGCTATGCTTAAACGTACTGACGAGATAGAGGAGAGTAATGATTTTGTCAATCAGCATATAGCTGTAGATCAAACAAGTAAAAAAGTATATGTTATGGGTGAGGAAATTTGCTTAACCAAAAAGGAATATGATCTCCTTATTTATTTTATGAATAATGCCAATGTAGCATTATCAAGAACCCAGATTTTAGATAACGTCTGGGGAAATGAATACATAGGGGCTGAACGGTCCGTTGATGCATGTGTTAAACGACTGCGAGCTAAAGTGGGTGAAAATCATTTACCACTTATCGCGGTAAGAGGTTATGGTTATCGTTTTGAGGTGGCTAAATGAGACGTATAGCTCTTTTAATTATTGGATTTTTATTTTTCGTAGGAATATCAGCAACATTGTTTACCCAATTTATTTTCTCCAAGGAAATTTTTTATGAGATAAAATTTAAGCAACTCTTGGAAAGCTGTCGCCTGATTGAGAAGAGCTTTAAAGACAATGGTGATGTTAGAGATGATGATGAGAAAGTTATGGAATTTGTTTTAAATAATAAAGCGTTACCTGCTTTCGTTGTGAAAGACAATCAAATAATCTATAATATTGGAAATAAATATAAAATTAATTGGGGGCAAAGTGAAGAATTAGATAGTTGGTCTATTGAATCTCAAATTATAAAATTAGCCAATAGTTATGATGAACCAGGCTATACAACCTATGGTTTAGACTCGCTTAGAGTTTTTATTGTAATTTATCCATTTGAAACAGGAGAAAAACTTGTTTTAGTTCAATTAGATAACTATTTTCAGAACGAAATAACACAAATATATATCATCATGATATTTAGTGCATTTTTGATCTTTGTACTTCTGATGATTATTAGTTTCTTGATTATTAGAAAGGTTAGTAAGAACGTAGATGATTTTAATCAAAAGGTGGCCTATATAGGGAATATGGAATTTGAGAAAGCAGGACCTTTTGATGAGTCCCATGGACCTGTGGAATTAACTCGACTAAAGAAATCTTTAAATAAGATGTCAGTCAATCTAAAGAATTCAATTAATGAATTGAATGCCAATAAACTAGCTCTAGAAAAGGAACTGGCTTACAAAACTAAAATGGAAGAATTAAGAAAGAAATTATTTTCAGACGTTTCCCATGAATTAAAGACTCCTATAGCAGTTATTCAAAGTTATTCGGAGGCTTTATTGGATGGCGTTGGAGATGAACAATTTTATAAGCAATCCATATTTGAAGAATCAGTTAAAATGGAGAAGATGGTACAGCAACTATTACAGCTAGCTAAGTATGATGCTGGAGAAGTAGGTATTGAGAAAGAGCGTTTTAATATGAGTGAGCTTGTAGGTAAGCAAGTACTTCTTATGAAGCACCTTGCTGAAGAGGATCATGCTAGCTTTCAATGCCATATTGAGACCAATGTTTTTGGATATGGTGATGAGAGCCAAATCGAGCAAGTTGTACGAAACCTACTGATCAATGGGATACAGCACGGAGATCATAGTGAACCTATTCATGTTAGTTTAATGAGCGATAATAATCAGGTTGTATTTAAAGTCATAAATAGGGTAAGCAAACCTCAAAAGATTGATTTTGAAAGAATATGGGACAGATTCTATAAAGCTGATGAATCCAGACATAGAGAAAGTTCAGGAGCTGGTTTAGGTTTAGCAATAGTGAATCGTATTATGAAACTTCATGATGGTAAATGCTTTACACATTTATCTGATAATGAGATAATGATTGGGATAAAATTGAAGAATATGAATCAGTAATTGAGTATTTATTTCTAGATGATAATTATCATATTTGGATTCGTTATTGTATGCCATACTATCGAAGTGACTTTAATTGAGCATGTTGGAGTAATTAAACAAAAATCCTGTTGATGTTTCAGCAGGATTTTTATTTAATGTATGATATTGTTTTAATTATTGTAAAGAAATACGGTGATGCACTTTTTTTCCTTTTCTAATCATCAATTCTTGATCAGTAAAATCTTCACTAGTTACGATACGGTCAATGGTTTCAACTTTAACATCATTAATACGTACTCCGCCTTGTTGCACAAGACGACGTCCTTCGGAACGAGTAGCAATAAGAGAAGCTTTTTGCATGAGGGTAAGAATATCTAAACCATTTCCAAGTTCATCGACACTAAGTTCAGTAGTTGGTATAGAACCACCTTTTCCACCGCCAGCAAATAAAGCTTTTGCAGCATCTTCAGCTTTCTTAGCTTCACTTTCACCATGAATAATCTTTGTTATCTCAAAAGCTAAAACTTCTTTTGCTTGATTAATTTCTGCACCTTCTAATGCTGCTAACTCATTGATTTGATTCATTGGTAAGAATGTAAGTAGTTTCAAGCACTTGATGACTGCAGTATCTTCGATATTTCTCCAATACTGATAGAATTCATAAGGAGAAGTTTTATCTGCATCTAACCAGACAGCACCTTTTTCTGTCTTACCCATCTTTTTACCTTCACTTGTTGTAAGAAGTGTAAAAGTCATACCAAAAGCAGGTTTGCTTTCTTTTCTTCTTATTAATTCTACACCGCCAAGGATATTGGACCATTGATCATTACCACCGAGTTGTAATGCACAACCATATCTTCTATTAAGCTCTAAGAAATCATAAGATTGCATGAGCATATAATTAAATTCCAGGAACGTTAAACCTTTTTCCATACGTTGTTTATAACACTCGGCTGATAACATACGATTAACAGAGAAGTGAGCACCAATCTCTCTTAAGAATTCAACATAATTTAGGTCTAAAAGCCAATCAGAGTTATTAACCATTAATGCGGCATCATCTTCAAAATTAACTAATTTAGATAACTGCTTTTTGAAGCACTCAGCATTATTAGCAATGATCTCTTTTGTCATCATTTTACGCATATCGGTTTTACCAGTAGGATCACCAATCATGGTTGTTCCACCACCAATTAAGGCGATTGGTTGATGACCTGCTTGCTGCATATGAGCCATAGCCATAATTGTTAAGAAATGACCAACATGCAAACTATCAGCAGTTGGATCAAAGCCTATATAGAAAGTAACTTTTTCCTTCTCTAACATTTCTTTTATTTCTTCTTCGTGGGTACATTGTTCTATAAATCCACGTTCTTTTAGTGTATCAAAAACGTTTTTCACACTAAACCCTCCTATTTCTTAATTGAAGTATAAGCGATTTACCTATAACATAGTGATCAGTCATATTTCTAACCTCATCTTCTAATAATCCTAACATAATTTCATTAGCCTATCAAGGGCTATTTGTCTTATATACTGTGATTCTAAGGTAGATGTAGATGAATGATGAACTTTAAATAGTCTAAATGATTTCACTTACTTTATATTCTTAATGATATGAAATGATATTGCAGTAAGTAAGGGCTTTCAGCTTATATAGGAATAATTACTTAACGGGAATCATATGTTTACATAGAATATAGCTATGAGGTGATCAGCTGTGTGTGGAATAGCAGGATGGATTAACTATAAGGAAAGCATAATGGATAATATTCAAGTTATTGAAAAAATGATAAATCGACTTCAGTACAGAGGACCTGATGAGTGCGGCAAATATCTATCTAATACTGCCATTTTAGGGCATAAACGTTTAGTGGTCGTTGATCCAGAAGGTGGTAAGCAACCTATGTTGGACCGCATGGGTGGAATTACATATTCAATGGTCTATAATGGTGAATTATATAATACAGAGGATATTAGGAAAAAGCTTTCTGAGGAAGGATGCACCTTTAATTCTTATTCTGATACTGAAGTACTTTTAAAGAGTTATATGCACTGGGGAGAGAAGTGCCTAGATTATTTAAATGGTATCTATGCATTTGCAATTTGGGAGGATGAAAATAAGACCTTATTTTTAGCGCGAGACCGTCTAGGAGTAAAACCCTTATTTTATACTGAAATGAAGGACGAATTCATTTTTGGATCTGAGATAAAAGCATTACTTGAACATCCTAAGATTAATCCTATCATAGAAGAAGAAGGACTCCTTGAACTTTTTGGATTAGGACCTGCACGAACCCTTGGTTCGGGGGTATTTAAAAATATTCATGAGGTGAAGCCAGGGGAATTTATTAAAATCACTCCATCTAAAACAGTAAAAAAAATGTACTGGGAACTAAAGGCAAAAGAACATACAGACAATTTTGCAGATACGACTGAACAGGTTAGGTTCTTATTATCGGATGCTATTGAACGTCAATTGGTTGCTGATGTTCCGGTGTGTACTTTCTTATCAGGAGGCTTGGATTCAAGCATAATTAGTGCAATTAGTAGTAAAGCTATGCAACAAAAAGGCTACCTTTTAAAGACATTCTCCATAGATTATTTTGACAATCATCGGTATTTCACAGCCAATGAATTTCAGCCTGATTTAGATAATTACTGGATAAGTTTAATGGTAGATGCTATAAAATCAGAACACCATAACGTTGTTCTGACTATAGAAGATCTAATTGATGCTTTAGATCAAGCTGTTTTAGCTAATGATCTTCCAGGTATGGCAGATATTGATTCTTCTCTATACTTATTTTGTAAGAAAGTAAGAAAGCATGCCACTGTTGGATTAAGTGGAGAATGTGCGGATGAAATATTTGGAGGATATCCTTGGTTCAATAAACCAGAAGATCTAGTATGTGATACTTTCCCTTGGTCCCAATATGTCAATAGAAGAAAATCAATATTAGCAAAGAAGTATCAGAAAATACCTCTAGATGAATATGTTAAAACTGTTTTTGATAGTTCCATTGCTGAAGGCGAATATTGTGATGATCCTGAGTTAGCGAAAATACAAAAAATGACTTATCTGAATATCAAGTGGTTTATGATGACACTTTTAAATAGAAAAGATCGTATGAGTATGGCAAATAGTTTAGAAGTGCGAGTACCTTTCGCAGATCATCGTATTGTAGAGTATACATATAACATCCCTTGGGAGATGAAAAGGTATGGTAATTTAGAAAAAGGTCTTGTGAGAGAAGCTATGCGCGGTATACTACCAGAAGAAGTATTGGAAAGAAAGAAAAATCCATATCCTAAAACACATCATCCAAAGTATCTGAAACTTATCCAGAAAAAGATGAAAAAGATTATTAAATCGAAAGATGCTCCAATTTTGGAAGTCATGGAATATGAAGCTTTAAAGAACATTGTCGATACTGGTGGAAAGGCATTTGATGTACCTTGGTATGGACAGCTCATGACTGGACCTCAATTATTAGCTTATTTCTACCAGATTAACTACTGGTTAGAGAAGTACGAAGTTGATATTCATTAAAAAAAGGTTGCCTGAAAGGCAACCTTTATATTTATGCAACTGCTACTAAATATTCTTTTAAGTTTTCTGGAAGAATCTCAGTTTTACAACTGAGGCTGATAACAAATTTAATATTAAACTTTTCTGACAATTCTTTTAATTTATGTATGAGCACCGCGCCCATATCTTCAGAAATGTGTGCAACCTTTAATAATCCATCTATAAAAATGTGATCTATATCAAAATCTTCGGAAAGTATACCGCATACAAATCCAAAAAATTCATCTAAGTTATCTATTGGGAATTCACTGGCTTGGATAAAACGTATATGATGGTTTAAATCGTATATATGTCTCTTATCATCATCAATGTATACCACATGTCCCTTTGATGTTTTTGCAGCTTCATTAGCCATTTTAATAAGACTCTTTGTTTTACCTTTTCCCTTTTGTCCAGCAATTAATTGTATCATTGTTATCTCCTCCTAAAAAAAGATTAATAAAATTTGTTTATAAAATACTTAGATTTTAGAAAAAAAAGCAACTGCTAAAAACTATATATTATATATATTCTATAAAATCATAAAATATCCTTTTATAATTTTAAGAAAATTATATATTTTTCCGAAAAAAATAAAATTGATTTGCAAATTCTAAAGAAATACACGGAAAAGCGACTAAATATCATTCAAAATTCTATATTTAACCTGTTAAAATATTGCTTAATAATGGTTATTTTGATAAATTACAAGAAACCCATTCATTAATAAAATGAATGGGGTATATAATTTACTCTATATTACCTTGTGAATCTGAGGCAAGTCTACCAAAGAAAGTGAAAGCATAAATACCTGCGATACCAACAACAGCATAAATTACTCTTGAAATCCAGACCCAATTTCCAAAGATTGCATCAATTAGATTAAAATCGAAAAAGCCAACTAAACCCCAGTTGATACATCCAATTATTAATATAGTTAAAGCTACAGCATCGAGTGGTCTTGTATTCATAAGTAAGTCCTCCTTTATTATTACAAAAATTTCATTACGAATAGTATGCCACATCACATATTAATTATGCAGTTATTGTGCTATAATAATGTTTTAGCATACTGAACCGCATAAGAAATGATAATGTACTCATTAAAACTTAATAATATATAATAATATCATTTATATAGTAGAATACAGAATTATGATGTGTAATTTTGATTATAATATGCATTAGATTTTTAAAAATTTTTTATAAGATAGATAGTAAGAAAAGTTGTAAGAAATTTTATTAAATAAACCATACTTTAAATAAGTAAAATCATAGAGGGAGTTAACTTATGCCAAGACTTTACCGTAAATACTCAGATTATTTAAAAGAAAAATATGGTGAGAAAGTTTATAAGCTACCAATTAATTTACCAATCAGTTGTCCAAATCGTATCAAAGGTAATGGTTGTAGTTTTTGTGGCGATAAAGGGGCTGGTCATGAAAGTTTATCCAATCGATTGAGTGTTAGTGAGCAAATTAAAACAAATCGAGACTATATTAGTAAACGTTATAAAGCTAAAAAGTTTATAGCTTATCTGCAAAATTATTCCAACACATATATGCCTTTGGAACAATTTATGAATTATATTATTGCATGTAAATCTGACGGGGTCGTTGAGATAGCCATATCAACACGTCCTGATTGTATTAATGAAGATTATCTCATGTTTTTAGATCAGTTTAGGCACGAGAATAAGATTGAAATTTCTATTGAATTGGGTCTACAAACTGTTAACTATAAAACATTGGAGAAAATTAATAGAGGTCATACCCTAGCGGAATTCATTGATGCGGTATTGCGAATAAAAAAATATAATTTTGACGTATGCGCCCATGTTATCATGAATTTACCTTGGGATGATGAAGATGATATCATTGAAGGGGCTAAAATTATTTCAGCGTTAGGTATTCAAGCTGTTAAGTGCCATTCCTTATATATTGTAAAAGGGACAGAAATGGCAGATCAGTATGTAAGAAATGAGATTGAGATTATAAACTGTGAAAGTTTTAAAAGGCGAATTATATTATTTTTAGAGCATCTAGATCCAGAGATTGTTATTCAAAGGATCATGGCAAGAGCACCTGAAGAGGAGACTCTATTTGCAAATTGGGGGAGAAGCTGGTGGATCATAAAAGAAGAAATTGAGGAAGAGATGGTAAAGAATGATACCTACCAAGGTAAAAAATTCAATTATCTCAATGGAAAGGCATTAAAAGGGGAGGCAGTACCCTTTTAATAATCATATCTATTTTAGGACAATCAGATATTAGAAGAAAGATCTTAACTATTAGGTTAATTTACTAATAGGAGATTGACGATCAGTACTTTTCTTTTCTTTTAAAATTTGATATAATACTATGAGGAGATTGTCTAAAAAATAACAAGTTGGAGGATGAGCAATGAAACTTCATGAAATACGAGGGTTATTAAGTGGTGAAGTATTAACAGACAAGGTGAGTCTTGAAATAGATATAAATTATTGTTATGGTTGTGATTTGATGAGTGATGTACTTGCTTATGTTCAGAATAATGTTTTACTATTAACAGGACTTGTACACCCTCAAGTTATTCGTACTGCTGAGATGTTAGATCTTAAAGCTATTGTTTTTGTTCGTGGTAAACGACCAACAGAAGAAATGGTTAGTATGGCAGAAGATAAAGGTATAGTGTTAATTTGTTCTAAGCATTCATTATATACATCAAGTGGAATCCTGTATGAAAATGGTTTGCTAGGGGAGGAAATCACGCATGAAGCGACATTACAAGGTTGATGGTGAGCAAATGACCTTAGCAGGAGAAGCTTCAAGTGATATGAAGAAACTTCTTATGCAGTTAGGATTTACTAATCAATTGATTAGAAAAGTATCTGTAGCTATGTATGAAGCCGAAATTAATATGGTCATTCATGCTAATGGCGGAGATATTGATATAGAAATAACACCAAAGGAAGTGGTTATTCATTTGAAGGACGAAGGTCCTGGAATTGCTGATATAGGTTTAGCCATGCAAGAAGGGTACACGACTGCTTCAAATGTAGCGAGAGAAATGGGATTTGGAGCTGGAATGGGGTTACCTAATATGAAGAGATATAGTGATGAACTTCATATTAATTCAGAATTAGGAAAAGGAACCGAGGTTAAGATGTTTTTCTATCTTTAGGAGAAGGTGATTATATGGGAGAGTATCTTCCTTCTGTTAAACTGATTGATAAGAAATGTATTGGTTGTACAGATTGTATTAAGCGTTGTCCAACAGAAGCGATACGTGTCAGAAATGGAAAAGCTCAAATTACCAATGAGAAGTGTATTGACTGTGGTCTGTGCATAAAGGTCTGTAGGAATAAGGCGAAGCAAGCAACAACAGACTCAATTGATGACATCAAGCGATTACCTTTTAAATATAAAGTAGCGATACCTGCGCCAACCTTATATAGCCAGTTTAAAAACATTACTAATATCAATATTATTTTAACAGCTGTGAAAGAACTAGGGTTTGATGAAGTATATGAAGTGGCATATGCTGCTGATTTAGTTACCAGAGAAACAATTCGTTACATTAATAATGAAAAATTTGACAAACCAATTATATCATCTGCATGCCCGGCAATAGTAAGGCTTATTCAGATCAAGTATCCTACTTTAATTCAAAATATACTGCCTTTTATTTCGCCTATGGAATTGATGGCACGTGTAGCAAAAGAACATCTTATAAAGAAAGGGATTAAGGGAAAAGACATCGGCGTATTTTTCATTACACCATGTGCAGCTAAAGCCACTAATGTACGTTCACCACAAGTTGTGGATTATTCATATGTTGATGGCGTTATAGCTTTGCGGGATATTTATGCAAAAATGTTGACCTTGATCAAACAAATAAAGGCAGCACCTGAAAGAATAGAGGTTTTACGCCAAAGTACACTTAAAGGTATTAACTGGGCAAGGTCTGGTGGAGAAAGTGAAGCACTTGGACTTGATAATATTATTTCTGTAGATGGTATTGAAAATGTTAAAACCATTTTAGATAACGTAGAGAATGGTAAACTTGAGAATGTTGATTTTATTGAAGGGTTAGCCTGCACTGGTGGATGCCTAGGCGGTCCGTTAACAGTTGAGAATTGCTTTGTAGCAAAAAATAGAATGCGGAAGATTTTACAATGTGCTGATGACAACTGCCTTTTAAGGGATATTAACTTTGAGCATGGTGAGTTAAATATACGCTGGGAATCACCATTACAACCTCAGTCAGTGCTTAAGTTAGATGATGATATCAATGTCGCATTAGCCAAACTAGAGGAAATAGAAAAAATATTTCTTACATTACCAAAAATCGATTGTGGTTCTTGTGGGGCACCTACTTGTAATGCTTTAGCTGAAGATATTGTTATGGGGAATGCAGTTATAGAAGATTGTATATTTATGTTGCGTAAGAAAGTTAGAGAAATGGCTGAGGAGATGGTCAATTTATCTGAAAAACTTCCAGCAACATTCCAACAAGATGAGTAAATACTTGAAAAGTGACTACCATCACGTTTCAAGTATATGCAGGAAAGTATGGTTCCTTGCTTCATCATTTCATGTAACGAAATGTATCAAAAGTAATGAGGCTCGATGCCACATTGCTTTTAAAAGCAAAACGCAATACTTTCCTACATTACAAGAAAAGTGACTACCATCACGTTTCAAGTATGTGTAGGAAAATTCGATTCCTTGCGAGCAAAATACGGATTTTCCTACACTAAAATAAAGTTGTTTAGAAAGAAGGTACACTTATGACTGTTCGAGAACTTGTTGACAAGTTAGACTTAAAAGTTATTGCTGGTCAGGGAGGATTAGATAAAGAGATTGAAGGCGGTTTTGTTGGGGATTTATTAAGTGTAGTAATGGGCAAGGCAAAAAAGGGCGATGTTTGGGTGACTATTCAAAGCCATATCAATATTATTGCTGTAGCTACGCTAGTTGAAATATCCTGCATCATTATATCAGAAGGATATAAACTTGATTTAGATGCTGAAGCAAAAGCTAATGATGAAGATATTCCTATTATTACTGTAGGAGATTCATCCTATGAAATGACAAAGAAATTATCCAATTTAGGAATTTAGGTAGTCAATATATTGATGCCTTAGAGTGGAGTAGGTAATATGAAGGAACTTTCATTACATCTTTTGGATATAGCAATGAATAGTGTGCGTGGGGAAGCAACAAAAATTGATATTGACGTTATGGAAAAACCCTCTATCAATATTTTTGAGTTTAGTATCAAAGATAATGGTAAAGGAATCGATAAAGAAATGCTCCATCAGATTAAAAATCCCTTTACAACTAGCCGTACAACTCGAAAAGTCGGCTTAGGCATTTCATTAATGGATAGTACATGTAAGTTATGTGATGGGACGTTTGATATCTCAAGTGAGCAAGGTGTTGGCACAAAAGTTGTCGCTACATTAGCTTATAATCATATTGATCGTCCACCTCTAGGGGATATAGCCACCTCATTAATGGGGTTGTTTGCATCATATGATCAAATACTCTTTAAATATAAACATTCCTACGAAGATAATACATTTTTACTTGATTTAGATGAGATAAAAAAAGTATTAGACGGAATGCCTCTAAGTCATCCTGATGTTTATCAATGGACATTGAACTATATTAATGAGAATATTAACGATCTAAAAAAAGAATCTGATAATAAATTAACAAAAACTACCTTGGATAAAACTAAATGAACATTGTATACAGAATACAAGCCTTGAAAACAGCTATTTTCTAGGTTTGTATTTTTGTTTATAAATAAACAATCATTGTAAAAGGGGGGATATTGTATTATCATAGTTGTGTAGAATATACTAAAATGAGGAGACATTCTAAGAAAAAATAATTCAATATATGAATTTAGCATTAAATATTTACATGTATTGGTTATTTACTATTAAAAGATTTATATAAATGATGGATTGCTTAAAGTATTGCTTAGAACAATTTCTAAGTAGGTTTATATAAATGGTTTAATGAAATCAAAGTATATAAAAAACGATAATTAAAAGATTAAGGTTCAAAATGAATCTAACAATTTTTTGAGGAAATAGGAGGGATTATGTGGCTAGACTAACGTTTAAACGAGGGATTCATCCTCCACATGGTAAACATTATACTGAAGATAAGCCTATTGAAAACTATTTAGATCCAAAAGGTGACCTTGTATACCCAATGGTGCAACACATTGGGGCACCCTGTGAGCCATTAGTAAAAAGAGGAGACCGGGTATTAGTAGGTCAAAAAATTGCTGAAGCACAAGCTTTTGTTTCCGCGCCTATACACTCCAGCGTATCAGGTACAGTAAAAGCCATAACGGAGTCACTCATACCAAATGGACAAAAAGTTAAGGCCATTGTGGTAGAAAATGACCATGAATACGAAGAGGACCCATCTCTTAATAAAGCATATAATTATAAAGATATGACCAGAGAAGAAATTATTAATGTCATTAAAGAAGCAGGAATCGTAGGTATGGGTGGTGCAGGCTTTCCTACTCATATCAAATTATCACCTCCAGAAGATAAAGAGATTGATCACATCATTTTAAACGGAGCTGAATGTGAACCTTATTTGACATCAGATTATCGGGTTATGCTTGAAGAATCTGAACGCATCATAGAAGGTTTAAAAATAATATTGACTTTATTTCCAAAAGCAAGAGGGGTTATTGGAATAGAGGATAACAAACCAGAAGCAATTAAAATATTAAAGCAGCATGCTGCAGGACAAGATCGAATAGATGTTGTAAGTTTAAAAACGAAGTACCCTCAAGGAGCAGAAAAGCAATTGATCTATGCAGTGACTAAAAGAGAGGTACCTTTTAAAGGTAAGTTACCTGCTGATGTAGGTTGCATTGTACACAATGTTGATACTGTTGTAGCTGTACAAAGAGCCATAAGAAGAGGACGTCCACTGATGAGACGTATTGTTACAGTTACAGGGGGAGCAATTAAGGAGCCAAAGAATTTCAAAGTTAGAATAGGAACAAGCTATCAAGAACTTATTGATGCTGCAGGAGGTTTCACTGAGGAACCTGTAAAGCTTATTTCTGGAGGACCAATGATGGGAATGGCTCTTTATAATGTAGATTTACCAGTCGTTAAAGGAACATCTGCCATATTAGCATTAACAAAGAAAGAAGCTAACGATGGCGGTGAGCTCAATTGTATACGATGCGGTAAATGTATTGAAGTATGTCCTTTAAATCTCATACCTTCTGAACTTAATGCATTAGCTTTAAACAAAGATTGGGAAGGGTTTGAAAAGTTAAACGGGCTTGAGTGTTTACAATGTGGTTGCTGTTCTTTTGCATGTCCTTCTAAACGTCATTTAGTTCAGTCACTTAGAACAGCCAAATCAACTATTTTACAAAACAGAAGGAAGAAGAAATAGGGGGGATTTTCGTGTCACAATTGTTTAAAGTAACTTCTTCACCTCATGTAAAATCTAAAGATTCAACGAGTAGAATCATGTTAGATGTGGTATTAGCATTAATACCAGCAGGTTTATTTAGTATATATTTCTTTGGATTTGATGCACTGGTTATCATTCTTTTATCAGTAATAAGTTGTGTAGGTGCTGAATATGTTTGGCAAAAGCTAACCAATCAACCAGTTACAGTAAAAGACTTCAGTGCATTAATTACGGGTATCTTATTAGCATATAATTTACCTTCAAATGTGCCATTTTGGATACCAATCATAGGTGGAGTATTTGCAATTATATTAGTTAAGCAATTTTTTGGTGGTTTAGGTCAGAACTTTATGAACCCAGCTTTAGCAGCAAGAGCTGTCTTACTTACTTCATGGGCTGGTCATATGAGTAATTTTGCAATAGATGGTGTATCATCTGCAACGCCTTTAACAGCCATAAGTTTAGGTGAGGGTGCATTACCACCTTTATCCGATGTGTTTGTTGGAACTATAGGTGGAAGCCTTGGAGAAACATCAGCTCTCTTCTTATTATTAGGAGCTGCATATTTGATGTATAGAGGCGTTATCAGCTGGCGTATTCCTATTACTTATGTTGGTACAGTTTTTGCATTAACATATTTATTTGGTGGTAATGGTTTATATGAGATTTTTGCTGGTGGATTAATCTTAGGAGCGTTTTTTATGGCTACAGACTATAGTACTTCTCCTATGACATCAAAAGGTCATATTTTATTTGGTATTGGTTGTGGACTATTAACAGTTGTTATACGAAAATTTGCTGGATTACCTGAAGGGGTATCTTATGCCATCATTTTAATGAACTTGGCAGTACCATTAATTGATCGTTACACGCGTCCAAGAACATTTGGGGAGGTGGCTTAAATGAGTAAATTAAACAATACAGAGAATATACTGGTTTTAGGTCTTGTACTTTTTATCATTACTGCAATTGCAGGAGCTTTATTAGGTTTTGTAGATGAAATGACTTACGAACCTAGAATGACCCAAATGGAGAAAGCTAAAAATGAAGCATTAAAGATGGTATTATCAGAAGCTGATGGGTTTGATAGTATTGATGTTGATTCAACGTCTTTTCCTAGTATCGTTGAAGCCTACAAAGCAACCAATGATGCTGGTTATGCCATGAAAGTAACTACTAAAGGTTATGGTGGAACCATTGTTTTATTCGTGGGGTTGGATAAAGAGGGTGTTGTGACAGGTATGCATATGCTACAACATCAAGAAACACCTGGTCTAGGTGCAAATGCCAATAATCCAGAATTTAAAGATCAGTTCCCAGGTAAGGGACCTGAAGTTATTGGTTTAACTAAAAATGCACCTTCTGAAAGTGAAGTTCAAGCCATAACTGGTGCTACGATAACATCTAATGCTATTGTCAATGGTGTTAATGATGCTTTGGCTTATTATGAAGACATTTTGGCAGGGGAGGAACAATAATGAGAAATCTTATTGAGCGTTTAAAAGTAGGTATTATACAAGAAAACCCAATTTTTATGCAAGTTTTAGGTATGTGTCCTACTCTTGCTGTTACTACTTCTGCTGAAAATGGGCTAGGTATGGGACTTGCAACAACTGCAGTTTTAATGGGATCTAATTTAGTTATTGCATTAATTCGTAAGCTGATTCCTAGTAAAGTCCGTATTCCAGCTTTTATCGTTGTTATTGCAACCTTTGTCACAATGATAGATTTATTACTTCAAGCTTATTTACCTGACTTACACAATGCTTTAGGGTTGTTTATACCTTTAATCGTTGTTAACTGTTTAATTTTAAGCCGTGCAGAAGCTTATGCATCTAAGAATTCAGTTCTACCATCTTTATTTGATGGTTTAGGTATGGGGATTGGCTTTACAGTTGCCTTAACTGTTATTGGAGTCGTGAGAGAACTCTTTGGGGCAGGTATGATTTTTGGTATGCAAATTATGCCAGATAGCTTTGAACCAGCAGTAATCATGGTATTAGCGCCAGGAGCATTCTTTGTTCTAGGTATTTTACTAGCTTTATTTAATGTTGTTAAAAATAGAAAAGCTAACGCTTAGTGAGGGGGAAATAGGATGACAGAATATCTTTTAATATTATTATCTGCTATACTAGTTAACAACTTTGTATTATCACGTTTCTTAGGTATTTGTCCTTTTCTAGGCGTATCTAAAAAGGTTGAAACGGCATTTGGGATGGGAATGGCTGTTACTTTCGTTATGACAATGGCATCTATTATCTCATACATTGTTTATAAGTGGGTATTACAACCTATCGGTATGGAATATTTATCAACAATTGCTTTTATACTTGTTATTGCTTCACTGGTACAATTAGTTGAAATTGTTATTCAAAAGGTGAGCCCATCACTTTATCAGGCTCTAGGTATTTACTTACCACTAATAACAACGAACTGTGCTGTACTTGGGGTTGCTGTTTTAAACAAAGATCTAGAATATAATTTACTAAAAAGTGTTGTTCATGGTGCAGGAGCTGCAATAGGTTTTACGTTAGCTATTGTATTGTTTGCAGGTATTCGTGAAAGACTTGAAAAAAATAACATATTACCCTCACTTCAGGGATTCCCAATTGCACTGATCACTGCAGGGTTGATGGCGGTTGCCTTTTTAGGCTTCCAAGGCCTTATATAAGGAGGGGGATGACTGATGGAGATTTTATTTCCGATATTAATATTAAGTGGGTTAGGAATAGTAGCAGGTTTAGGATTAGGTATAGCTTCTAAAGTATTTGCTGTTGAAGTCGACCCAAAAGTGCCTTTAATTCGAGATGCTTTACCAGGTGCTAACTGCGGTGGTTGTGGTTATGCAGGATGTGATGCTTACGCAAAGGCTGTAGCTTCTGGAGAAGTTTCTATTGATGCTTGCCCAGTTGGAGGAACTCAAACCATAGAAGCACTTTCCGGTATTATGGGTGTTGAAGCTGAGACAAAGGAAAAAGAAGTTGCTTTTGTTATGTGTCACGGTACATGTGATAAAGCAAAAGAGCAATATGTATATGAAGGGATTCATGATTGTTTAGAAGCAGCAAATATTCCAGGTGGAGGGTCCAAAAGTTGTCGATATGGCTGTCTTGGCCTTGGCACATGTGAAAGAGCGTGTCCTTTTGGTGCTATTGATATCATTGATGGAATTGCTGTTATTAATGAAGAAAAATGTACGAGTTGTGGAAAATGCGTTGTTGCTTGTCCAAAAGCCCTCATTGAGTTAGTTCCTGTAAAGAAGAAAGTACGTGTTATGTGCCACAGTGAAGACAAAGGTAAAGATGTTAAGCAATCCTGTGAAGTGGGATGTATCGGTTGTCGCATGTGTACAAAAGTTTGTGAACCTGGTGCCATTACAGTTACAAACAACCTTGCTCACATTGACTATAGTAAATGCACACAATGCGGAAATTGTGTAGAAAAATGTCCAACAAATGCAATAGAATTCATTTAAAGAGATGACCTTCGGGTCATCTTTTCGCTTTTATAACATGATTTTTAAAATACTTTTTCAATTAAACAAAATTGTATACAAAATATTTTTTTTATGCTAGAATAAAATAGAATAAATTATCAACTTATACTTGACAAGGTCAGTAGCAGACCTAAACCTACCCGAATTAATGAATGGTTTGGAAAGTATATATTGGGGTATACTTTGAGGGGAGGCAAGCTTAGATGAACAAGAAAAGTGGATGGATTTTTGTATTATTTCTGTTCATAGGTATTGTAATTGGTGGTTTTTTAGGTACTTATTTTGCAGAGTCGCCTATATTAAGTTGGTTAAATTATGGACAAGTATTTACTTTAAGCCCCGAATTTAATTTTAGTATTATTGAATTTGATATGAATCTAAAAATTTCAATAAATCTTGCTAGTATTATTGGAATTCTCTTAGCGATCTTTGCATATAGAAAAATGAAATAATAGGTCCACAATTTTTTCATTTCGTCATCTTTATGCTTACCTGTTAATCGATCATAGCTTTTTAGTAAAAGAAAGATAATGACTATTTATAGCTAAAACGATTGATGGTGAAATTTCAAGCTGAAATGATACATAAGTTGAATGAGATTGCTATGGAATTAGCAATTGCTTAGTGTTATTCACTTATTAATGTTAATGAAGGATATATTGAACTTTAAGCCCTTGAAACATAAAGTTCAATGTATTGTATAATGAGGTAGGAAAGAATGAGAAAAAAAATTATTCTTGCATCTCAGTCACCTAGGCGAAAGGAATTACTGGAATTATTACAGATAGACTTTGAAATTTTATCCGAAGA
This sequence comes from Vallitalea okinawensis, assembly GCF_002964605.1. NCBI lineage: Bacteria > Bacillati > Bacillota > Clostridia > Lachnospirales > Vallitaleaceae > Vallitalea > Vallitalea okinawensis. The sequence goes on along the minus strand of NZ_PQDH01000008.1, from coordinate 83,046 downwards.
AGTTGAAGAATCTTATGATAGCAACATGTCACCAGAAGAGATCGTTGAGTATTTAGCTTTTAAAAAGGCTAAAGCTGTGGCGGAAAATACATCGGAGAAGGCTGTTATCATTGGGTCAGATACCATTGTAGAATTGGATGGGGAGATACTTCTTAAGCCAAAAGATATTGAAGATGCAATACTTATTTTGAAAAGACTCAGTGGTAAGAAACATCGCGTCTATACAGGACTTGCAATAATAGATCTTTACCAAGACAAAAAGATTGTAACACATGATTGTACAGAAGTCTTAATGGCTGAGTTAACTGAAGAAGAAATAAAATTTTATATTGATACCAAGGAACCAATGGATAAAGCCGGTGCATATGGTATACAAGGTATCGGTTCTATTTTTGTTGAAAAAATTAATGGTGATTTCTTTAATGTTATGGGCTTACCTTTACGAAGACTTTATCTAAGTCTTGACTCATTAGGGATTTCTTTACCAAAGATGATGACATTTTAATCATAAATAATGAGCAAATATATAATAATGATTATGATACTTGCACTGAGAAAAGTAGATTACAACTGGACCAAGCTTGCAATTTTAAATATTGAGGTGTTCTGATGGTAAGAGATAAACATTTAACGATGAAAGATTTACCTGACTCCGAGAAACCTTATGAAAAGAGCTTACAGTATGGCGTAAATACTTTGTCAGATGCAGAGTTGTTAGCAGTAATATTGAGAACAGGATCCCATAAAATCAAAGCTGTTGACTTAGCACATCAACTACTATTATTAGATTCTGAGCAACCAGGATTAATGGGGCTTATTCAAAGAACTCCTGAAGAATTAAGGACCGTTAAAGGTATTGGTGAAGTGAAATCTATTCAGATTGGTGCAATTTTTGAGTTAGCTAAAAGAATAGCTAAGTTAAATGCCATTGAAAAGTTAAAAATTAATTCACCAAGTAGTGTTGCTGCCATGTACATGTCTGAAATGCGTTATTTGAAGCAAGAGCAGTTTAGACTCATATGTCTAGATACCAAAAATCAAATCATAGCAGATAAGATTATGACAATTGGAAGCGTCAATGCTTCAATTGTACATCCAAGAGAAATATTTATTGAAGCTATACGACATGGAGCGGTTAATTTAATCATGGTACATAATCATCCAAGTGGTGATCCAACTCCTAGTAGGGAAGATCGTCTGATAACCAAACGAGTTGTAGAATGCGGTGAATTACTTGGGATAAAGGTTTTAGATCATATTATTATAGGTGATGGTAGATATATTAGTTTGAAGGAAAAAGGGATCTGCTAATAGATTATCCTACCAGACCAATTAGGCATATAATTTAAATAAAGTAGTCATCTATTTTTATTTTGCTTATTAACATTGATTATATTTAATTCATAACATAAGATATATAGAAATCATGACGGTGGATTAGGTATATTCTAATAAACAAAAACTCACAACTTGACTAGTTTATTTTTTTCATGTCTTATTCATTTTACGCAGTTATATGGAATTATTTTCTTATTCGTTGCATGAATTCATGTATTGGGTGGAATAATATAGAAGATTTTGACTGAGGGGACCTATTGTTAGACTTAGAAAGGAAGAATAAACATGCTATTTTCGAATGATTTAGGTATAGATTTAGGAACTGCGAATACTCTTGTGTTCGTAAAAGGAAAAGGAATTATTGTTAATGAACCTTCTGTTGTGGCTCTCAATGAGAACACGAAAGAGGTACTGGCTGTTGGTAATGAGGCAAAATTAATGATAGGTAGAACACCAGGTAATATAGTAGCAACAAGACCGATGAAAGATGGTGTTATAGCTGATTTTGATACAACTCATACCATGCTGAAATATTTCTTTGGTCGAGCTTTTAAAAAAAGACTCTTTGGTAGTAAACCTCGTGTAGTTATATGTGTACCTTCAGGAGTTACAGAAGTTGAAAAAAGAGCTGTTAGAGAAGCTGCAATACAAGCTGGAGCAAGTGAAAGAGCTTGTTATTTAATAGAAGAACCTATGGCTGCTTCTATCGGAGCAAATTTACCAGTTGCTGAGCCAACTGGTAGTATGGTCGTTGATATAGGTGGCGGGACTACTGAAGTAGCTGTAATTTCTTTAGGAGGTATCGTTACTAGTCGCTCATTACGTATAGCAGGCGATGATCTAGATGAACATATTGTATTATACATTAAAAAAGCTTATAACTTAATGATTGGTGAACGTACTGCTGAAAACATTAAAGTTAAAATTGGTTATGCTATGGCAGATGATGAACTTGGTCTCGAAACTATTGAAGTAAGAGGACGTGACTTGATAACAGGTTTGCCAAAAACGATTGAATTAACAAGTAAGGAAGTAACTAAAGCTATTAGTGACCCTATTAATTCTATTATAGATGTTATTAAGTATACTCTTGAAAAAACACCACCTGAATTAGCTGCTGACATAATGGAGACAGGAATTACTTTAACGGGTGGAGGAGCATTACTGAAATCTTTAGATACTATAATTCATAAAGAAACAGGCATGCCAGTCCATATTGCAGAAGAACCACTTAATTGTGTTGCTTTGGGTACTGGTATGGTATTAGATCAAATAGACATATTAAAGAATGTACTGATTCAATAAGGGGGATTAATGGGGGTGTCAGTTTTTGAAAAAATTTAGTTTAAAAGCAAGGTATATCCTTCTAATCATAACATTGACTTGCATTACCCTCATAGTTATTACTTCCTATGTGGGTGGTGATAACATTGTCAACCAGACTGTAGGCTACATTATCACTCCTATACAAAAAGGGTTTAATAACACTGGTAATTGGTTTTCCAATATTTATGGATGGGTAACCAACTTAGATAATCTTGAAGAAGATAATGAGTTGCTTAAAGCTAAAGTCGAAGAACTAGAAGTTGAAAATAGTAAATTGCAATTAGAACATACTGAATTAGAACGTTTAAGAAAGCTTTTTCAATTAAGTTTAACATATGAAGAATATCCAATGACAGGTGCCCGTATTATAGCGAAAGCACCTGGTAATTGGTATAATACTTTTACTATTGATAAGGGTAGAAGTGATGGGATTGAACAAGGAATGGTTGTTATTGCAGATAGTGGGTTGGTTGGACATATTGTCGACGTGAGTGAACATTATGCAGTTGTTCAATCCATTATCGATGATTCCAGCAGTGTTCATGGACAAGTTGTAAGAACTAGTGATACTCTTTTTGTCGAAGGCGATAAACTGCTAGCTGAAGAAGGCATATGTCAAGTAACTTTTATTAATAGTGAAGCAGAAATTGTTAAAGGTGATAACATTGTAACATCCCCTTTGGGTGATATTTATCCGCCAGGTATAACGATTGGTATGATCACAGATGTAGAAGAAAATCCCAACTTATTAACGAAGACTGCATATTTAAAACCTGTAGTTGACTTTTCTAATTTGAATGAAGTGTTAATCATAACTCAATCTTATAAAGAAGATTTTGAGAATGAAAAAGAAGAATTAGAAGGGATAGAGTAGGAGGAAAACCTTTGAGAACCCTAGTTACAGTGTTACTATCCGTACTATTTTTTTGCTTAGAAACTACAATTCTTAAGAATTTTGAAATTAGGGGTATTACCCCTAATTTGTTAATTATTCTTGTCGTTTCACTTGGTATCTTAAGAGGATCAAAAACAGCAGGAACTGTGGGATTGTTTATAGGTGCTTTGCAGGATATTTTATTTTATCCTGTGTTTGGATTTCAAACCCTCATGTTTTTCTATATCGGATATGTAGCTGGTTTTTTTAATAAAGACTTTTACAAAGAAAACTATGTCTTACCCTTCGTCCTCATTTTTACTGCAGATTTTATATATGGACTTTTGGTCTACGTTTTTACTTACCTTTTTACAGGTCACCTCAACATATGGCAATACATAACTAATATCATCTTACCGGAAATGATATACACATTGCTTATAGGACTATTCGTGTATAAGTTCTTATATTTTATTGACGATAGATTAAATATGTATGAAAGAAAGAGATATAGTCGTATTAGATGATCAATTTGGAGCAAATACCAGTAAGTAAATAACTTATTCTATTTAGTATGGAACTTTCACCTAAACTGGATGGAGTTTAATATAATGATGAAATTTGGGTGATGTAATATGAAACCTATATTCAAAAAAATTATTGAAATCATAACAAATCGTGTATTTATCCTCGGTGTATTCATTGTCTTTCTCTTCTGCGTTTTAGTAGTTCGGACTTTTTATCTGCAAATTGTAAAAGGTGAAGAATTTATTATTACGGAAAGTTATAATCAACGTGAGGTTGAAACTAATGGTATTAGAGGTAATATATACGATGTCAATGGACGACCATTAGCAATTAATGATTATGTTTATTCCATCATGTTCATGCCAGAAGAAGCAAGTGAATTAACACATGAAGAGATGAATAATAATATACATGAGTTAATAAACGTCATTGAAGATCAAGGGGACAACATTGATTATACGATTCCTCTTGTTTATCGTAACGGCCAGATTCTATACGATGAATCCTTTTCTGAGAGCCAAATTCGACGTTTTAAGAAAGATGTTTTCAAAGATGAAACCCTTGGTGATGAGCAAGTTGACATGAATCCTCAGGACTTATACGGTTATATCCGAGACGAACTTTTTTATATCAATCCCACTATGAGCATAGAGAATACTTTGAACATCATGAATATTCGTTACAATATCTTTATGAATCGTTATCGTAGTTATCAACCTATAACCATAGCTGATGATGTTAATGAAGATACTATCGTGTTGGTTAAAGAGCATCAAGACGAATTTCCAGGTGTGTTTGTAACGACTAACACAGTTCGAATATACCCTTATGGGGAGACAGTAGCTCATATGGTAGGCTATACAGGATCTATGACAGATGACTTGCTTGAAGATTTAGCTAAACTGGGCTATGATCAGTTTGATCAAGTGGGTCGCTCAGGAATCGAAAAAGAAATGGAAATTTATCTACAGGGAAACAAAGGTAAGAAAGTATATGAAGTTGATAATACTGGTAAGATTATTTCTCAAACAGTTCTTGAGGATCCAACTCAAGGTGATAATGTTTACCTGACAATAGATGCTGAATTGCAAGAAGATATCTATCAATTGATTGAGAAGCAATTAGTAAGTGTTTTATTGGATAAGATTGTTCTCAATCCTACTAAGGATGGAGAATACGGGGTAAATGATGTTTTGTTTGCCACCATTAATAACTACATGATAGATATTAATCAACTAGGTAACCCAGACTTGTATTATTCCAATGTATTATTGAATGCTTATAAGAATTTAGAAGAAGAGTTCGTTCAAACATATAATGCGTTGCTTTTTTCAGATACTTTAATTAAAGATTACAATGAGCTTAATCAAGAATTTTACATTGAAATGGCTCAAAGAATGAAAATCAATAAACATTTTAAATATAATTATGAATTAGGGTACTATTTATATCAGTCACAAGATGATGAAGTATATGAAATCTATAAGAACTATGAAATTACTGCATTAGATTTTATTGAGCACTGTGTAAAAAATGATTACATTGATTTATCTGTGTACGATGATTTACCAAAGGACGCTAGAGAGATAGCAAGAAAAATTGTAGAAGCTGAGTTTAAAGACTTTATCAAGACAGAAACCTTTCAATTCAAAATTTATGAATACCTGATACAAAATAACTATATCGGTGATACCCAGTTCTTAATGGTATTATACGAACAAGGTATTCTTACAGGTACCGATGAAGAAGTAACTGCAGTACAGAACGGAAACATAAATCCTCTAACTGTTATAGAAACTAAATTGAATGAGGGGCAAATAACGCCACGCCAACTAGGATTAGATCCAAGTACAGGTTCTGTGGTTGTTACAGATGTAAATACAGGTGAAGTTATCTCTTTGGTAAGTTATCCAAGTTATGATAATAACTTAATCATGAATGATTCAGATTACAGATCTCTTATTTATAAGGATAAAACAAAACCATTATATTATCGAGCTACTCAGCAAAGAGTCGTTCCTGGTTCAACCTTTAAGATGCTTACTGCCATGACCGCACTTGAAGAAGGAGTTATAACACCATCAGAACAGATTTATGCTACTGGAACATATAAGAATGTGGGGATAGTTAAACCACCATCCTGTTGGGCTGTTGGGTACGGGTATGTGCATGGTAATACAGATGTCAGTCGAGCCATTGAAGTATCCTGTAATTATTACTTCTCTGAAATAGCCTATCGACTTGGATCTCTAGGGGACAATCGGTTTGATCACATAGTCGGAATTAATTACATGGAAGAATACATGCATTACTTTGGTTTAGATGCACCTACTGGAGTAGAGCTTGTCGAAAATACATCATTAATGGATAGTATAGATGCAATTCGTGCAGCTTTTGGAAATAACAGGGATGAATTTACAGCTAGTCAATTAGCTCGATACACATCTTCGTTGGCTAATGGTGGAACCACATATGATTTATATCTTGTTGATAGCGTAATGACTCAAGAAGGAAGAAGTATTGAAGATAAAGAGCCTAAAATTTATTACCAGAATTCATTTCAGGAAGAGAATTTATTAGCTGTTCAAAAGGGTATGCATGATGTTACGGCTGGTTCGAATGGAACTGTACGAACAGTATTCGAAGATATGCCCATTAATGTTGCAGGTAAAACTGGAACAGCTCAAAATAGTCATGGTGATGGTTTTGATCATGGTCTTTTTGTTGGCTATGCACCCTATGAGCAACCGCAAATTGCTGTCTCTGTTATATTACCATACTCAGGTGGTTCTGCTGACGCAGCTCTATTATTTAAGGAAGTAACCAAAACCTATTTTGATTTTAACAAAGAAGAAGAAGATGGTAGTATAGATAATATATTTGTCTACTAAAGGTGGGGAAGATGATAAAAGAGAAAAGTATTTCAATAAAGGGTACAAAAGAAGGAGTTATCATTCAACTCCCTGAAAATACACCTTTTGATGAGGTGAAAGAAAGACTGATTGAAAAGTTAAATGAGAGTACAGATTTCTTTAAGAATATGAAAATCAATATAATATTCAAGGGGAATGATTTAAATAACCTTGAATATTCTCAATTAGTTGATATAATTATAAATAAGACATCCATTAATTGTGAAAAAATTATAGCATCAATTAATGAGAAGTCTCTAGAAATAGAAAGAGCACCAGTTAGAGATACAGAGTTTTATAAGGGAACTATTCGAGCTGGTCAATGTGTTAGATCTGATAAACATCTAGTAGTTTTAGGTGATGTCAATCCGTCTGCAGAAGTTATTGCTGATGGAAACGTCATTGTATTAGGACACCTTAAAGGTAACGTACAAGCAGGGTATTCAGATAATAATAGTGCATTTATTGTAGCATTCAGTATGCGACCCAATCTCATTAAAATTGGACAAGTCATTGGACGAGCTTCAGATGAGGAGCGTAATTTGAAAAAGGTTCAGAAGTATTCTGAGATTGCTTATGTGAAAGATGGTCAGATTATTTTAGAACCGCTTGACTATAAAACAATTGGGAATTTGCCCATTGAATTATGAGGTTCTATTCAATGGATTATGGTGGCAGATAGATATTAGAAGGGGGAATCCTAATGGGTGAAGTGATTGTCGTAACCTCTGGGAAGGGTGGCGTAGGAAAAACAACCTGTACAGCTAATATTGGTACAGCTTTGGCCTATTTGAATAAAAAAGTATGTATTGTTGATGCAGATATTGGGTTACGTAATCTGGATGTAGTTTTAGGTCTTGAAAATAGAATCTGTTATGATATAGTAGATGTTATAGAAGGACAATGTCGTGTTAAACAAGCATTAATCAAGGATAAACGTTTCAGTAATCTCTATTTACTGCCAGCATCTCAAACCAGAGATAAAAATGCTATTAACCCAAAACAAATGATTAAACTTTGTGATGTACTCAAAGAGATGTATGATTACGTATTAATTGATTGTCCAGCGGGTATTGAAAGAGGATTTAAAAATGCTATTGCAGGGGCTGACCGTGCTATAGTTGTGGCAAATCCTGATGTATCATCTATCAGAGATGCAGACCGTATTATTGGTCTTCTTGAAAATAATGAATTGAAATACCCTTCACTGGTAGTTAACCGCTTTAAATACAAGCTGGCCAAAGATGGTAATATGTTAACTGTCGATGATATTGTAGATATTCTATCCATTGATCTAATAGGTGTTGTACCTGAAAATGATGAAGTTATTATTTCTTCCAATAAAGGTGAAGCCACTATTAGGAAAAAGGATAATACAGAAATATCACAATCCTTTATCGACATTGCCAAGCGTATACAAGGTGAAAATGTTCCACTTCCTGTTTATGATTTTACTTCAGATTCTTTTTTGGATAAACTAAAAAGTTTCTTTAGAATAAGCTAGGGGGTACGATCATGAATAATAACAAATTAAGTGGTCAAGTTGCTAAACAGAGATTGAAGTCAGTTGTTAGTTATGATAGAATCGAGTGTGCTCCAGATTTGCTTGATATGATCAAGAGTGATATAGTTGAAGCGATATCAAAATACATTGATGTAGATGAAAGCTATATTGATATAGTTATCCATAAACCTAAATGTAAAGAAAATCCATCAGAATATCCAATGATCAGTACATCGATTCCAATTTCTTATAAACGAGACTTAAAAGAAGATTCAGAGGAATGATTTTATGATTTTATTTGAAAAAAAGTCAATTAAGTATTTCGATGCTTGGCTGATCATTTTAGTAGTTATCGTATTCGGTTTTGGTTTAATTGTGCTAGGTAGTGCTTTAGAGATTAGCTCTCAAGAAAGCTTAGATAGAGTTTATATAAAGCAAATCTTTGGGTTTCTTTCGGGGTTAGTCCTCATGCTTATTGTGGCTTTTTTCAGATATGAGTTTATGAAAGAACTTTATATTGTTTTTTATGCTGTTAATCTTGTTTTATTAGCTGCCGTCTTAGCAATAGGGACAGGCAATGGTGTTTCCAGGTGGATTGAAATAGGACCAGTACAATTTCAACCCTCAGAATTTGCTAAGATACTGATTATTATTTTTTTAGCAAAATTAATGGATAAGTATCAAGCAAAAATAAATGATTTTTCTTTCTTAATTATTGTTGCAACAATGGTTTTTTTACCAACAGCTTTAATTATGTTACAGCCAGATTTATCAACAAGTATAGTACTTATAGTCATACTAGCGTCAGCTCTATTTGTTTCAGGCTTAAATCCTAAATACATTGGTACTGCAGTGATTATTGCATTACCTATTTTAGCCTTTGTTATATGGGATGCTTATCAGATTGAACCTATATTTTTAAAAGGTTATCAGGCAATGCGTATTCAGGCCTTATTTAATCCCGAGCAGTTTGCTGATAATGAAGCCTATCAAACAATGAAATCTATTCAGGCTATTGGCTCAGGTCAATTAAATGGTAAAGGTTTGTATCAAGGTACGATTAGCCATAGTTATTTACCTGAACCACAAACTGATTTCATTTTTGCAGTTTTAGCGGAAGAGTTTGGTTTCATTGGAGGCGCTTCTGTCATTGGTTTAATTTTATTAATTATTATAAGAATACTTTGGATTGCTGCAAATGCGCCCGATTTATTTGGAAAGTTATTGTGCACAGGTGTTGCTACTTTAATAGGATTTCAAACATTTGTTAATATAGGTGTGACTACAGGTATATTGCCTAATACAGGTATTCCTTTACCCTTTGTGAGCTATGGACTGAGTTCGCTATGGGCTAATATGCTTGGTATTGGTTTAGTTATAAACGTGGGTATGATGAGAAATATAACAACATATTCTAGGAGGTGAAGGCATGAATATTGGTTTAATAGCACACGACACAAAGAAGAAATTAATTCAAAACTTATGTATTGCCTATAGGCAGATTCTAAGTAAGCATGATTTATATGCAACAGGTACTACAGGTAGACTTATTGAGGAGGTAACCAATCTTACTGTACACAAATTCCTTGCCGGTCATTTAGGTGGAGAACAGCAGTTAGGAGCTCAAATTGCCCATAATCAAATTGATATGGTACTTTTTCTGAGAGATCCATTATCAGCAAAATCACATGAACCAGATGTTAGTACTGTTATCAAGTTATGTGATATTCATAATATTCCTGTGGCTACAAATCTTGCTACAGCCGAACTTATGATCAAAGCTGTCGAGAGAGGCGATTTGGAATGGAGAAACTTATATAGATAAGTTGTTAGGCACCTTAAGGTGTCTTTTTCATTATCTACGTTTATTCATGTACCAATTTCAGTGAAAATGGTTGTACTAAAGAGTTTACCTGTCTCATATAATGTGATAAGGAACGTTGAATGAGAAGAGGTGATCCTTTGGACCAAGTCAGAAGTAATAGAAGAGTATATTCTGCCAATAGAAGGTACAATACGAGGAACTATCAGCCTAGAAATAGGCGTAGTAATACTGTGACCGATGAACCAACTTTTAAAATAAAGTTTTACTCCATGCAACAACTTGTGCTTACGGTATTTATATTTATGGTTGTACTTGTATTGAATTTTTTACCGCCAACGCAAGATTTAACGTTACAGATCAGTGAGATTATCTCTAAAGATATAGAAATCCAAGAAGTATATAATAACTTAGATGGGTTGATTCAAGAAGCTCAGAAGCCTTTAGAATATTTAAATTTTATTGAAGAATGGTAATGACCATTCTTTTTTTGTAGTGTAGGAGTTGTTTTATAAGAAAAAAGTGGAATTGGCTAGTCATAATCATATATAAGCTTGTGTAATGATAAACCTACCTTGCAAAATTCAACATTTTAAAGTATGATAAAATATGTGTATTTAACCTATACTTAAGATAAGTATAATAAACCCAAACTATTCACAATAATTCATTAATGCTATGTACTGCTTTTGAACCTCTAAGCATCTTTACTATTTCAAAATACGCCTAGAGGTGCAATCTTGAAAATATAAGAATGCTTATCAATCCAAAATCAGCGCATATCTTCAATGTTTATCTTGAATAATTTGTGATAAAGCTGTTAAAAACAAGGAGTGTTTTAATTGAGAATAGATATACCACAGAAGATATTATTAGAAGTTGAAAAACCTGCTAGATATATTGGGAATGAAATGAATATGGTTAAGAAGAATCCAGAAGATGTAGATATTCGTTTTGCATACTGTTTCCCAGATGTATATGAAGTAGGGATGTCTCATATTGGATCTACAATTCTTTATCATTTTTTAAATGAACGCGAAGACACCTATTGTGAAAGAGTTTATTCACCTTGGCATGATATGGAAGAGAAAATGAGAGAGAATAATATACCAATGTATGCTCTTGAGACTTATACACCAATAAAAGAATTTGATTTTTTAGGTTTCACGCTACAATATGAAATGAGCTACACCAACATTTTAAATATACTTGATTTAGGAGGAATTCCTAAGTATTCTAAGGATAGAACCGAAGAGGACCCACTTGTTATTGCTGGTGGTCCATGTGCATACAATCCTGAGCCTTTAGCCCCATTTGTAGACTTCTTTTATATTGGTGAAGGAGAAGTTCTCTATTATGAAATTCTGGATCTCTATAAAGCAATACGATCTAAGGGTGGATCAAAAGAAGATTTTCTAGAAAAAGTGTTACAATTTGAAGGGGTTTATGTCCCAAAATTCTATGATGTTCAATATAAAGAAAATGGAGAAATAGAAAGTTTTACGCCCAATCATCCTGATGCCAAAGAGAAAATTAAAAAGGTACATGTAAAGGATGTAGACAATAGCTACTATCCAACTAATCCAATTATGCCACTTATTCAAGTAGTACATGATCGTGCTGTCATTGAATTATTTAGAGGCTGCATAAGAGGTTGTCGTTTTTGTCAAGCGGGTATGATTTATCGTCCTGTTCGTCAAAAGGATCCTAAAAAACTAGCCAAGTTAGCTGATGACATTTTAGGTAATACAGGATATGAAGAGGTATCATTAATCTCATTAAGTTCCAGTGATTATACTGATTTAAATGAAATAACTGACCATCTATTTGATAAACACTGTGATGTTAATCTAAGCTTACCTTCATTAAGGGTGGACGAGTTTTCTTTAGATTTAATGGATCGATTGAGTAAAGGCAAGAAAAGTAGTCTAACCTTCGCTCCAGAGGCTGGTACTCAGCGATTAAGAGATGTAATCAATAAGAATATAAGTGAGGATGATATCTTAAGTGGTGTTGCTTTAGCATTCAAAGGCGGATGGGATAAAGTTAAACTTTATTTCATGATGGGACTACCTACTGAAACAATGGAAGATATTAGCGGAATTAAAGATTTAGCTTATAGTATAGTAGATCAGTACTTTGGAGTACCAAAAGAAGAACGTGCGCGTAACCTTAAAGTTACTGTTAGTACATCTTTCTTTGTTCCAAAGCCATTTACACCATTCCAGTGGTTCCCACAAAATACTTATGATGAATTCATGGCTAAACAGGCTTTATTAAATAGTGAGATTAGAAATCGCAAGATACAATATAACTGCCATGATGCAAAATTATCTGCTTTAGAAGGAATTGTAGCAAGAGGTGATAGACGAGTTGCAGATGTGATTTATCATGCATGGAAAAATGGAAGTAAATTTGATGGATGGTCAGATCATTTTGTTTATGATAAATGGGTGAAGGCTTTTGAAGAGTGTAATATTGATGGAGACTTCTATCATACTAGAGAGCGCTCATATGATGAAATTCTACCTTGGGACTTTATTAACATCGGCGTGACAAAGGCATTCTTATGGAAAGAGTTCGAAAAAGCAATTAATGAAGAGGTAACACCTAATTGCCGTGAGAAGTGTTCAAACTGTGGCGTTAGCAAAATAGATAAAGGAGCCTGTTATGAGAAAGAGAATTAAATTCAATAAGCATGGACAACTTAAATATATTGGTCACTTAGACTTGCAAAGACTTTTACATCGCGCATTAAGAAAAGCAGAGATTCCAGTAGAATATTCCAAAGGATTTAATCCTCATCCAATCACTTCTTTTGCACAACCCTTATCTCTAGGTTTTATTAGTGAAGCAGAATATATGGATATGACATTAACAGATAACTATGATAATCAGCATCTGATTGATAAAATGAATACTATACTACCAGAGGGACTTCGCTTTATTGATGCTATTGACTTGGCTGATAAAGCTCCCAAAGCGATGGCTATTGTAGAGGCAGCAAGATATACCATTACTCTAGATCAAGATATAGATAAAGAAGAGATTCAAGCTTTTATGAACCAAGAAGAAATATTAGTGGAGAAGATGACCAAAAAGAAGAGACTTAAAACGATAGATATTAAGCCTGGAATTTATGAATTAATCTATAAGGATTCCACTACTCTTGAAGTATTCTGTAGTGCAGGATCAAGTAACGTAAAACCTCAATTAATCGTTAAGGCTCTTTATGATTTTATTGATTTAATTTTTGATGAGCATTTATTAAAGTTTAAGCGTCATGATCTCTATTTAAAAAGAGAGGACCAGTTCATTCCATTAATTGATGCATAAGAGTATCGATAGTTATAGGAAGAGAAGGTGACCAATTTGGAATGGAGGAAGTGGTTTGGAAAGAACCTTACTTGTAGATGTTGAATTTCCCTATATAGATTTAGCTGTACTAGAGGATGGTCAGTTAGTTGAATATCAAAGATATACAGAGGAAGATGCGTCAATAGTATCTAATATTTATATTGGCAGAATCATCAACATTATTAAAGGAATGGAAGCAGCCTTTATTGACATTGGACTAGATAAAAATGCTTATTTAAAGTTGAATAGCCAACACCGCTATCAACAAGGGCAAGAAGTTTTGGTGCAAGTCATTAAGCCGCCGTATAAGTCAAAAGGAGCTGTAGTTACTACAAATATCAGTATACCTGGCAAGTATGTGGTCATAAAACCTTATGATACGACAATATATGTGTCTTCCAAAATAACTGATACTTTAGAAAGAGAGCGGTTAAAAGAAGTTATTTATCAGCATAGAAATTCAAATTATGGCTATATCGTAAGAACAGATGCAGTTTCTGTTGATGATCAAAAAATTATTGATGATATAAAGCAGTTAGAAAAGCAGTGGGATGAGATCGATAGTGTTCATTCATATAGGTCATGCTATTCTGTTCTCTATAGTGAACCTTCACCACTGATTCGTGCTGTGAAAGATTTACTAACAGAAAAGGTAAATAAATTTATTATTAATGATACAGAACAGTATGATATCGTTAAAAACTATATTGATGAATATTACCCTTACTATAGCTCATTCATTGAGCTTTATGAGGATACATCTTGGCATCTTTTTAATCTTTATAAAGTAAAGGGTCAATTGGATAAAGCTTTAAAGAAACATGTTTGGTTAAAAAGCGGTGCAAGCATCGTCATCGAATCAACTGAGGCTTTAGTTTCTATAGATGTCAATACAGCTAAATTCACTGGTAAAAAGCTATTAGAAGATACAATATTTAAAGTAAACAAAGAGGCTTGCTACGAAATAGCTCGTCAAATAAGAGTAAGAAATTTGAGTGGTATAATTATCATTGATTTTATTGATATGAGGAATGAAGAACATAATCAGAAAGTTATACAGATACTTAAGCATGCCTTAAAAAATGATCGATTAAAAACTGTTGTACTAGGAATGACTAAATTAGGGTTAGTCGAGATGACTAGGAAGAAAGTCAGTGAACCTTTATACCTGCAATTGAAAGAATAAATAATAACACATGGGAGAAGTAATCTTTAACCCATGTGTTTTATATATTGGAGCAAACATATGAGGTGATCTATTATGAACGCTTGAAAGACTTTCGAGTGCTAGACAGTTAGCTCACCCAAAAAGTATTGTGAATTTAAGAAACATTAATGACAGTTACTCTAATATTATATTTGAGCATAAACTTGAATTATTGTTATATTTTTGTTATAATTTTCTGACAAAGCGAATAACTAAATGCAAGGAAATATTACCAGGGAAATAATGTAAAATAAAAACTTTTTATTGATGAGAGCTTCTTAGAGGAGGAAACTATGAATCATAATGGTGAAGTGAAAATTTTCAGTGGTAGTAGTAGTATTGAGTTTGCGACAAGAATGTGTCAACACTTAGGTATTGAATTAGGAAAATCCACCTGTATGCATTTCACTGAGGGGAATACCTATGTGAAGATTGAAGAAACGGTTAGAGATAAGGATGTTTACCTAGTTGAAACGCTTGGATTAGATCCTAATAACGAATTCGCAGAATTACTTTTTTGGATTGATGCATTTAAGCGAGCAAGTGCTAATTCGGTTACTGTTATTATGCCCTATTTCAGTTATGCGAAGGGAGATAAAAAGGATGAACCCAGGGTATCCATTCGTGGAAGGGTTTGTGCAGAATGTATTGAATTGGCTGGAGCAGATAGAGTAGTCACTATGGATTTGCATTCACCACAGATTCAAGG
Source organism: Vallitalea okinawensis (assembly GCF_002964605.1). Lineage (NCBI taxonomy): Bacteria > Bacillati > Bacillota > Clostridia > Lachnospirales > Vallitaleaceae > Vallitalea > Vallitalea okinawensis. Next base: position 67,469 of record NZ_PQDH01000008.1, on the reverse strand, counting down.
TTTTTTTAAGGTGCCAGTGGATCATCTCTATGCAATGCCTATACTTTGTGAGTTTATAAAATCCATGCAACTCAATAATATGGTAGTCGTTTCTCCTGACGCTGGTTATGCTAAAGATGCAAGAAAGTTTGCTAAATACCTGAAAGCTGATGTGGCTATTGGTGATAAAACTCGTACTGGACATGATGAAAATGCAAAAATATTAGATTTAATCGGTGATGTTGATGGCAAAGATGCTGTAATTGTAGATGATTTCTCTATTTCTGGAGGAACGCTTATTGATTTATCATATGAGCTTAAAAAAAGAGGTGCTAAACGAGTTATAGCATGTCTGTCACATATTTTACTTAATGACAAGGGTATAAAGAGATTAGAGGAGAGTCCCATTGAGCTTCTAATTAGTACAGATTCTGTATGCAATGAGCAAGTTGTAAATAGTGATAAGGTCAGACTAATTTCCGTGGCACCACTTTTTGCTGAAACCATTAGAAGAATCCATAATCACGAATCTGTTAGTCCTTTATTTAATGAAGTACCCCAAAATATACTGAAACAGATCAAATGATTCGATAAAAATATAAATACATCAGAGGTGATAAAATGATTTTATCTGGAAGAGAAATAAAAAAAAGATTAAATGGTGATATTAAGATAGATCCATTTAATGAGGAACAACTTAATCCAAATAGTTATAATCTTAAGCTGCATAACGAATTATTGATTTACGATACACCTATTTTAGATATGAAGAAGCCTAATCCAACAAAGAAAATTGTTATCCCAAAGGAGGGCTTGGTTTTAGAACCTGGTAAACTATATCTTGGTAGAACAAAAGAATTTACCGAAACAAATAATTTAGTTCCTATGTTAGAAGGCCGTTCATCTATAGGTCGACTTGGACTATTTATTCATGTAACAGCTGGTTTTGGTGATGTAGGTTTTAAAGGTTATTGGACATTGGAAATATTCTGTGTTCAACCTATAAGAGTATATTCTGATGTTGAGGTATGTCAAATCTATTATCACAGTTTAGAAGGTGAACATGAGAATTATGCAAGTGGTAAATATCAGCAGAATGAAGGTATACAACCAAGCTTATTGTATAAAGACTTTGAGTAAAGAAAATATAGTCAAAAAGTAGAGAAATTTATTGACAAGCAGCTGTTATTATGATAACATAGCACTGTTGTGTAGCCGCACGGAGAGGTTTTAAATTTGTTTATATTTATACAAATACCGAATTCGGCGAGTTTGGAACAAGGAGGTGCGTAAGATGTACGCAGTTATTCAAACAGGTGGTAAACAATATCGCGTAGCTGAAGGTGATGTTGTATCTGTGGAAAAATTAGGTGTAGTTGCTGGTGAATCAGTAACATTTGATCAAGTATTAGCTGTTTCTAATGATGCTGGTTTAACAATAGGTTCTCCAGTTGTAGAAAACGCTTCTGTAACAGCTACGGTTGTTGAAGAAGGTAGAGCTAAGAAAATCGTTGTTTACAAACACAAACCTAAAAAAGGTTACCAAAAGAAGCAAGGCCACAGACAATACTACACTAAAGTAAAAATCCAAAAAATTAACGCTTAATCATTATGATTCACGTAAAATTCTATCAGACCCAAGAAGAAATAATTGGGGTAGAGGTTAGTGGTCATGCTGAATATGCGGAATATGGTCAGGATATCGTCTGTGCAGCAGTTTCTGCTTTGGTTTTTAATTCGATAAATTCAGTGGATGAATTCACTGATGATTCATATGAACTTGAAAATAATGAACAGACAGGATATATTAACTTTCTATTAAAAGAAAATATATCTCTTGAATCCAAATTGCTTATAAAATCTTTGCATTTAGGCTTAATTGGTATAAGTGCAGAGTACGGTGAAAAATATATTAAAGTTTCTGTTAAGGAGGTGTAAGGCATGTTAAGAATGAACTTACAATTCTTCGCTCACAAAAAAGGAGTAGGTTCTACTAAGAATGGTAGAGATTCTGAATCCAAGAGACTTGGAGCTAAAAGAGCTGATGGTCAATTCGTTAAAGCAGGTAACATCTTATATAGACAAAGAGGTACTAGAATCCATCCTGGCGTTAATGTAGGTCGTGGTGGTGATGATACATTATTCGCTTTAGTTGATGGTCGTGTTAAATTTGAAAGAAAAGGTAGAGACAGAAAAGTAGTTTCTGTTTATCCTGAAACAATGGCTCAATAATAAACGACAGGTTTCAAATGTTCTACGTTTGAAACCTGTTTTTTAATTATCACTATTTTTTTTACTTTTCTGAATTAATGTAAGCCACTAAGTTAAAATTAATAATATAATAATACTTAGCACATAGAAATATGTTTAACAAACAAGTATTTTGTTTTGAATTATCATCAGGTATAAAAACTTTGGAATTATCAGTACTTTTTATACTAAGTGAATTCTTAATAATAGATTGTATGACAAAGCTAAAGTAGTGCTAAGCATTAATTTATACCCTTAGATAAAGGAATGAGATAAATGTTTGTAGATCAAGTCAAAATATATATTGAATCTGGGAGAGGTGGCGATGGTATCGTCTCTTTCAGGAGAGAAAAGTATGTTCCTAATGGAGGACCAGACGGTGGTGATGGAGGAAGAGGTGGTGATGTCATCTTTAAAGTAGAAGACGGCCTCAACACATTAATTGACTTTAGACATAAAAAACACTACAAAGCTAGATCCGGTTCCCCTGGTGAAGGTAGTAATCGACATGGTAAAGATGCTGACGATATGATTATTGAGGTACCACAAGGAACAATCATAAGAGAAGCTGAATCGGGTAAAGTCATCTTAGATTTAGCCGGTGATGTTAAAGAAAAAGTACTATTAAAAGGTGGTAAGGGTGGTAAAGGTAATCAGCACTATGCTACTCCAACTATGCAAATTCCACGATTTGCTCAAAGTGGACAAGATGGTATAGGGTTATGGGTTATTCTTGAGTTGAAGATGATTGCCGACGTTGGTTTAGTTGGTTTCCCTAATGTAGGTAAATCGACTTTCTTATCAGTTGTCTCCAATGCAAGACCTAAGATTGCTAATTACCATTTTACAACGTTACAACCTAATTTAGGCGTTGTGAAGACAGGGTATGGTAAGAGTTTTGTGGTAGCAGATATTCCTGGTCTTATTGAAGGAGCACATACAGGCATAGGTTTAGGGCATGAGTTCTTAAGACATATCGAAAGAACAAAAGTACTCATACATGTTGTTGATGCATCAGGTCTAGAAGGTCGTGAGCCAGTAGACGATGTAATGAAAATTAATCTTGAGTTAGAAAATTTCAATAAAATCTTAAGCAGCCGTCCTCAAGTTATTGCTGCAAATAAAACAGATTTAATAGAAGCGGAAGAGCACCTAAAACTTTTAAAAGAGAAGTTTGAACCTGAAGGCATCAATGTATTTGCTATTTCTGCTGCAACAGGTAAAGGTGTGAAAGAACTACTAAACTATGTTGGAGAAATGCTCGATAATATAAAAGAGGAGCCAACTGTTTTTGAACAAGAATACTATATTGAAGACATACCATCTAGTGATAATAGTGTTATTGAAATAGCGAAAGATGATAATGGTGTTTTCGTAGTTGAAGGTGAGCCTGTAGAAAGAATGCTTGGTTTCACCAATCTTGAAAGTGAAAAAGGATTCGCTTTCTTCCAAAAATTCATGCGTGAAAAAGGAATAATTGAGCGTTTAGAAGAATTAGGTATTGAAGAAGGCGATACAGTTCGCTTGTATAACTTAGAGTTTGACTATTATAAGTAGAGGTGAGACGAATGACGAGTAAACAAAGAGCTTATTTACGTAGCTTAGCTAATTCCTTGGAACCAATTTTCCAAGTAGGGAAATCAGGACCATCTCCTGAGCTTGTTAAAGCTATAGATGAAGCATTAGAAGCTAGAGAACTGATTAAAATAAATATATTAAAGAATTGTTTTGATGAACCACGTGACATTTGCAATGTGATATGCGAGCGAACACGTTCTGAGGGAGTACAAGTTATCGGGCGAAAAATAGTCATTTATAGAATGTCAAAAGAAAATCCTAAAATTATGTTACCATAACTTAAAGGGGGGTTAGAGATGTACAAAAGATTTATAGCTATTGTTTTAGTTGTTGTTTTATCTCTATCATTATCCACATCAATTTCTGCAAAGAGTACAGATTACCGATTAGTTGTTGGTGAGGTGATGGAGGTTATTGATAGTGAGCTATTTCATGTTTATATTTATGAAGAACATGATACAGAACTACTAAGATTAATAGGTATTGATACTCATGCCTCTGCTGAAGCCTATGCGCATGTTAAAACATTCGTTAATCAGACACCTGTTTTATTCAGAATTCAAGTGGATAGCAGGGGAGATTATATTAGGGATGAAAATGACTTTGCTTATGCAGAATTTCTCAATATGTCATCAGTATCATTAAATAATGAACTTCTTGCCATGGGGCTTGCTGATTTAAATGAAGATCATGAAGGTTTAAATAACTATAATCAATTTGCAGAGACTTACGCTTTTGCCATTGACCACAGTATAGGTATCCATGGAGATGGTACACTCATAAACCCATACGCCAAAAAAGTTAATATTAATACTGCTAGCAGTATGGAAATCGATGGTATACTAAAAGACTTAGATGATGATTTAGGTATGAAGATCTATACTTATGTGAAATATAATAAAATAAATTATATGGATGAGTTAAAATTTATAGATCCATTTATAACCAATGAATGGATTGATGTAAATAAAGATAGAATCACCTTGGTTACCAATATAAATACTGCAGAAGACTATGAACTCGCATCTCTTTTTGATTCTTATAAAGGTGACATGATAGCTGAAGAAATTATCAATCATCGATTAGAAGAACCTTTTAAGGAAATTGATGAATTAATTAATATTGAAAGTATATCCAATAAAATATTTGAAGAAATTAAACCCTATATAAGCCTTCATTATGAGGTGGTTTATCAAGATACAGAGACTGACGTAGTGAATATTAATACAGCATCGGTATCTCAAATTAGAAGTTTGGAGTACATGAGTGAAGATGTTGCTAAGAATATTGTTAAATATAGAGAGAATAATAGGTTTTCTTATAAGTCTCTAGAGTCCTTAGAAAAATTACCAAGCACTATGGATATGGTGGACTTCAATAAACATGAAGATTCATTTGTTATACACACAGACATCAATAATGCTGGTGAAAATGAGTTAAAATCATTATTTGGTAGTTCGTCGTTGAATAGCAGTACTATTAAGGACTACGCCGACGATATCGAAGAGAATCGACCCTTTGACAATATAAATGAAGTAAAAAAATTTATTCCAACTCAAGTTTATGAAGATATTGAGCCTTATATCTATGTTAATGAACCAGAGAATACGATAAAACTAAATATCAATTTAGCGACTGAAGATCAACTTCAAACCTATTTGGGGTTATCATCAGAAGAAGCTCACACAATTGTTGAATACACAGAAAACAATAAGATCAATTATTATGATGAGATTAATAAAAAAGTTGATTTATCAGAAGTAAATGAATGGATAACATTGTATACAAACATTAATACTGCGACTTACGATGAATTAATAATGTTACATGAAGACATGACTGAGAAAATAGTTGATAGGCTCTTTGAATACCGTGAAGAATCTCCTTTTGCTAGTCTTGATGAGTTAGATGAGTTTTTTGAAGAGATTAATCATTTTAACTTATATAATGATATTAAGAATTTTATTGTTTTTAGGTAAGGAGACAGACTATGGATGTTCATCATAGAAATGTGAAAAAAATAGCTGTAATGGGTGGGACGTTTGATCCTATTCATTATGGTCATCTTGTAACAGCAGAAGCTGTTAGGCATCAGTATAATATAGACCAGGTATTGTTTGTACCCACTGGTCACCCTCCTCATAAGCGGAATAGGGCTATTACTGACGCTCAACATCGTTATTTGATGAGTATATTAGCAACTGAAACTAACCCTCATTTTTTTGTATCTCGTATTGAGATTGATCGACAAGGATTAACTTATACCATCGATACAATTAAAGAATTAAAAGAGCAGTATAGGCAAGATACGGAAATCTATTTCATAACAGGTGCTGATGCATTCTTAGAAATCTTTACGTGGAAGCAGGCTGAAGAGTTACTGGAGATATGTAATTTTATAGCTGCTACAAGACCAGAATATCCGAAGGAAGATTTAGTAGCCTCTATAGCCCAGATTGAGAAAAATTATCGTGCAAAATTTAACTTTATAGAAGTACCAGCATTGGCAATTTCATCATCAGAGATTCGTAATCGTGTTAGTTCAGGTGAACCTATTAAGTATTTATTACCTGAAGCTGTAGAGAACTATATAGAAAAATATCAATTATACAAAGGATAGCTGCGATGGACTCAAGAAAGAAGATTATTAGAAAACTCCAATCCACACTATCACCTAGAAGGTATCAACATACACTTGGAGTTGAAAAGACAGCGATCAGCTTAGCAAAGCACTACAAAACTTGTGAAGAACAAGCTTCTACAGCTGGCTTGTTACATGATTGTGCTAAGAACATACCTTATGAAGTAATGAGAGAATACTGTAAATCTTATAAAATTAATCTTAGTGAATTTAAGGACTTTCCCCAAATAGTGCATAGCTTTTTAGGTGCCGAGATTGCTGAAAAGGAATATAATATTAGTGATCATAATATACTTAATGCAATTCGTTACCATACAACAGGTAGGTCCAATATGACTTTATTAGAAAAGATTATTTTTCTATCGGACTATATAGAACCTGGTAGAAAAACATTTGAAGGTCTACAAGAAGTAAGAGAAATGGTATATGTGGATCTTGATCGAGCAGTTTATATGACTTTAAATAGTACAATTAAGTATCTACTAAAGATGGATGTACCCATTCATCCGTTAACCATTGATTCAGAAAAATATTATAGACAATTGAATTAACTTAAGGAGGAGAAATATGTCTGATATGAAGAAAGCTGCAAACATGGCAGTTGTTGCTGTGGAGGCAATTGATGATAAGCTTGGAGAAGAAATTAAGATTATTGATATTAGTCAAATATCCACATTAGCTGATTATTTTATCATTGCTCATGGAAAAAATAAACCACAAATTCAAGCTATTATTGATCAAGTTGAAGATAAAATGCATGAGAATGACTACAAAATACTCAATAAAGAAGGCTATCAAACTGCTAGCTGGGTGCTCTTAGATTATGCAAATATTATAGTTCATGTTTTTAATAAAGATGATCGTCTTTTCTACGATCTTGAGAGAATTTGGGCTGATGGGAAAGAAATTACGTTGGAACAATTAAAAGAAATGGCTTAGTGCAATTGATAAATAAGTAAATGCAATAAGAGATAAATGAGAAAAAGCACAGATTCGATCTGTGCTTTTTAGTATGTGTACTAAAATTTTCTAAATAAACCAACAACCTTACCTAATATATTGACATCCTGCAATATTATCGGTGCCATAGCATCGTTTTCAGGTTGTAAGCGAATATATTGGTCTTCCTTGAAGAAACGTTTAACAGTAACAGAGTCATCGATTAAAGCTACGACAATGTCACGGTTATTAGCCGTATTCTGTTTTCTTACTAAAATTAAGTCATGATTATGAATACCGGCATTGATCATACTTTCACCTTCAACACGAAGCATATAGTGTTCATCGTTTGTATTGACGTATTCAACGGGTAATGGAAAATGGTCTTCTATATTTTCAAGAGCAAGAATAGGTTGTCCAGCTGTTACTCTACCTATAATTGGAACATTAACAAGTTCCCGTTTTATATTCATAAAGGACTCATCTAATATTTCAATAGCTCGAGGCTTAGTAGGATCACGTCGGATTAATCCTTTCTTTTCAAGTCTTTCTAGATGACCATGTACAGTTGAGGTTGAACGAAGACCAATCGCTTCACAAATTTCACGAACAGAAGGTGGATACCCTCTCTCAAGAATGGTTTTTTTAATAAAATTATAGATAACTTGCTGTTTTTCGGTTAATTCAGCCATATGTATCACCTCACTTTAGTTTATTATAGCACAAAATTTTAGAATAATCAAACTGATGTTCGGCAAAATTCAATTTTTTTTCATTTTATTACTAACTTTAGGTTTTAAACCTTCAAGACTTAAGAAGAGTAAGCGTTAAATAATGTTGGATTAATAAGATAGTACATTCGGGCGAAAAAAAGTTCGCCTAAATGGATTGACATAAAACAACTGTTCGTATATAATAACATTAAAGGCAAACAAATGTTCTTGAGGTGATACGAATGAAAAAGATAAGAATCAAAAATAGACGCCGATTTATTATGAGTATCGTAGTACTCCTATTGGTTGTACAGTTCCTTTTTAATTTAACAATTGGCTTTGATCATGCTGAAGGTAAGGCTTCTACAGACTACAAATACATATCTTATGAAATAAAACGAAACGATACATTGTGGAATATCGCTTCGCTGTATAAACCATCTTATGAGACGATTCCAGACTATATAAAAGAAATCAAGACTATCAATAATATGCAATCCAATTTGATTCGAACAGGTGAAACAATCATCGTTCCCATTATTGAATAGATTTATTAGAAGCAAAACTATTCTTTGAAGTACAAAATAATAACTGCTATTTAAAATCCTATAAACTTTTATGAACACTAGCTTTAAAACGTAATGTACATCCTTAAATTAGATGTACATTATTTTTTTCGTACAAAATTTATTGTAGATAATAACGTACAAGTTAAATTAATAGTTATAGGTAATTACGTTTCTTATATTGTACATAAAGTTACAAAAATTGAATCTGCAAAAAATCTCTTCGAAGTAAACTAAGGTTTTATAGAATTATCTCATCCAGGAAAATAATTTATCCCACAAATTACAATTGAAGAAAATACATAAAGAAAGTATAATTTTCTAGTAATTTATGCTAATGAACAATGAAAACCTCAATTATTATTGCTGGTAATGGTGCAGGTTTAATTGTAGGGGCAGTCAGTGGTTTAATAATAAGAGTGGGAGTAGCAGTATTTCCTATAAATCCTTGGTATGGTGCTGGAATAATAGCATTTGCTGCATCAGTTGAAGTAGGTGGGGCGGTATTAATAACTAAGGGTCAAGACTGGCTATATGAAGAGTATGATATTAAGTAGGTGAATTATGAAAAAATATAAGGTTGGTAAATTATTCTATAGTATAATGTTTATTCCATTATCAATTTTTTTCTTATTATTATTTCAGGTAGAGTCAATTATTGCACTATTTATATTTTCTATTTGTATTTTGGCTACAATTATTATTATAATAGGTAACTTAGTTGATGAATATGTAATAACAGATGAAGGAGTATATAATAATAATAAAATATCTGCAAATAGAAGTTTAAAATTTGAAGATGTACATGTAATTGTGCTTAATGATTTGATATTTCTTAAAATCATATCTTTCTATTCAGTAAAGAAAAATGAGATAGTTATAGCTTCTTGGTTAAAAGACTATAAAGAACTAGTCAGAAAAGTTATAGAGGAATCTAAAAAAAGAAATAATCATGTAAGTATTGATATAAGGGTTATCAATTTGATTAATAAGTAGGAGAAAACACTTTCTTTTAGGGGAGTCTTTTAATAGGTTCCCCTAAAAATATTATCAAAGTACTTTTGTTATATTATATTATTTATATTATATAGTTAATATATTCTTGAAATTTAGTTTCCTACTTTATTATTGAAGTACAGCTGATGCTATAAAAAATGCTTTAGCAGCGGTGGTATTTCATTATTAACTAGCTCAGGAGATAATATAGTAAAATCAAAAATAAATGATTTAACACGACATCTGATAAATCATGCGAAATATAATTCTGTACCTGGTCCTTTTGCTACATCGTCATTTCTAAAAGACCCCTGAGTGCTAGAGCTGCAAATACAGCAGCTTCAATGGGTGTCTATAGGTTATATGACAGTGACTTCAATTGGGAATTTCATTAAATATGATATAGAAGAAGCAATGATTAGAAATGTGATTGATGCTGCAGCGTTAGGGATAACTGTTGGTATTGGAATATTTCTTGCACCTTATATCGCAGGATTTGCATTAACAGCTTCATTAGGAGTTACAGCAACTGCTGTTGCAGGTGTAGTAATTAACTCTGCTGTTGGTTGGGGTATGGGATTGCTTGATAATGGTGCAAAAAATAAACTATTTAATTAGTTGGTGATAATATGGATAAAAATGATAGATTGAGTACAATTAGTGTGGGAGCAATGATCGGAGGATTACTTGTAGCAAGTTATTCACCAGTTTGGGTTAATAAAATCATTTTATTTATGGTAGTATTCTTTTTTCTTACTTTAGCTATTGTATCTTTTAGAAAAAAAATATTTAAGATTGGAATTATATTCTTTATTATGGCTATAATGTTTATACTAATAGGCTTATTTACTAATTTAATTTAGGTTTTTACATAGCAGTTATTATGAAATATATCTGCTATGTAATAATTATTAAAGTTTGAAGAAGAGAGGTCTATTAAGATTAGATATAATTGAGTACCAAATCAAATAAATAACACAGATGATTTAAAAGTTGAATTCATTTTTATATGGTTATGGTTCACTTGGCGATATAGAAGGGAGTATAGTATCGGCTGTCATTGTGGGATGTATATGCAATATTATCCTTACTGTTAGCAGCAGATTCATCTTCGGTCTTTGAGAGTGTAAAAAATGTGGCTCAACATACAAGGCATCGCCAAAATCAAGAATTCAAGATTTACAAAGAAATAAGGGAATCTTGTAATTTTTGTAAAGGGCTTAGGCAGAAGTATAATAGTTATTAAACTGAAGAGAAGGTATCGTATCTTAGAAATTATTAATACGATACCTTTTTTATTATCTATGAATCCAGTTCCAAAATATGTATTATGTACATTTTTTATTTTTATATCAAAAGTAGTGTCGTTAGTTTACTTTGCATTATGTACATTTATTTATCTTTTCTACAAAATGAGCGGGGTAAGTTTTGGTCCACAATTCTCGTAAACTATTCTTTGCGGTGCAAAATAATAACTGCTATTTAAAATCCTATAAACTATTATGAACACTAGCTTTAAGCGTAATGTACATCCTTAAAATAGATGTACATTATTTTTTTCGTACATAATCGAATCTGCAAAAAAATTTCTTCGGAGTAAACCAAAGTAGTACGCAAAGGAGTTTTTTTGACGGATACATTTATTATTATACTAATTAGTTTACAACTTTTTTATTATGGTAGATGCTGAGGATTCTAAGATATAAGGTTGTAAGGTTAAAACTGCTGGCAGTCAGTGTCAGAAGTTTTTATAGATTTATCTCACCCTAGGATGATAATTTATCCCACAAATTACAATTGAAGAAAATACATAAAGACAGTATAATTTTCTAGTAATTATAAAATGTATATAAAAGAGGGGAAATAGATTAAAAATGTATATACTTAAAAAAACTCTTAAAATGATTTTGAGTATTACGCTTATATTTGTGGCAGTTATAATTCCAGTAGAAGGTTCATCTTATCATGAGGAATTAAGTAAAGATAATACTATTAGTGAAGCTATAGAATTAGATCAAGTTGGTAATCAGTACGGCAAGTTATCTTATTTTGGTGATGTAGACTATTATGCTTATAAACCACAACATTCTGGCATAGCTAATTTTTGGCTGGATGTACCAGTGGATGTGAACTACGATATTGAAATATTAGATCCAAAAGGAAGCAAACTAATAGGATTATATACTAATGAATTAGGTACTAATGAATTGATTACTAAGTTCCCTGTGACAGGGGGAGAGATATACTACATTCGAATATTTAGTGATACTCATTATTCAACCATAAGTGATTATCTGTTAAGAACGGTTGTCTATCCAGAGCAGGATATATATGAAGAAAATGACTCAATGGAAAGTGCAACAAGCATTCGGTACAATGGTGGCACTATAACGGGAAATGTTAATACACCATATGATGTAGATTATTATAAGGTTAGTGTAGCAGAAAACGATAGCTTAAATGTTCATTTATGGATGCCACAAAATACTGATTATGATCTAGATATTTATGATGTAAGTGGTAGTCTATTAGAATCATCCCTTAATAGTGGTAGTGATTCAGAAAACATAACTATTGGAGATGAAAGTGATAAAGGCTTATCAGAAGGAACATATTATATTAAGGTCTATCCTAAAAATAAAGGACAGAATAGTTTTAGCTGGACCAATTATCATTTAAGTGTCAATGTTCCTATTGGGAAATTGGCTGTAACTGAGTGGAATTATTTAAAGAGTGATTATAGTCGCGGTATTAAGCTTTCTGGAGAAATGAAATCAAGGAAGCCAGGATCTTATACACCACCAGATGGCTTTATGACTGCAAGATTTTATGATGTAGATGAGGCTAACTGGGTTAAAACCTATATAGGCTTTACACTTGATTCAGATAATGTTGCAAGAATTAAGTCTTTTAATAAGGGAGAGATTGAAGATAATTGGGGTGATTATAGAAAGGCATATTTCACTCTGGATGTTAAAAGTACTACTGACGGTAATCAAGACCAAATGAGTGCTTATTCAATCATATCAAATCTACCAAATCCTAAGTATGATTTAGAATCCGATAACTCTGATCTCAGAAATGAGGAAGCTGAAGTCGTTGCATTAGGACAGGTTGAAGCAAAATATTATGACGTTGTGATTTATTGGAAAGACTATCGAACTGGTCAGTTGGATCATTCAGGGGGATGGAAAGGGCAATTTTCTATGAGTGCCTATGGTTATATACCAGGTCTTTTTCCGGATATAAGCACAGACTATAATAATTACTATCAATCGGAATTGGATCAAATAATTCTATCTTATGGACAAGATGGTGGTGAAAAATAAGCAACTGACCTCTAGGGGGCTTTAATATGGTGAAAACAGTTATTGGGATTGTAATAATCATCTGTTTGATTATCACAGTAGTTTTTGTTACTCTTTCTAGAAGTAATTATAATAATTCTTATGCTTTAGAAGCAAATAATACTTTTGAACAAAATCATAGTGATCTTAACAAATATAGAAGTATGGTAAATAAAAAGAATATAGAAATTAAAAAAGCAAAATTAACTGATGTTAAAGCAACTATTACGTTTATTAGACCATTAACACTAGAAGAATTAAAAACTTATGAAAGTATCTATAAGATTGAATTTAGACAAGTTAATGCACGAGTAGTAAGTGGAGAAGAAAGGTGGACAATTAGTTCATTAACATCTATGGGGCTAGATGTCACTAACGATATTGTTGAGCAACAAGCTGTTGGAGTAGAAGAGGGTATATTTAAAGGATATACAGATGTATATGCTTTAGTTGACTATGATCAATTAGATAATTTAATGAAAGATGAGCTAATCTACCTTGTCGATACCAGTGGAGCAAGTTATTCTAATGATTGTATTATTTCCATAGAGAGCGACGCTTCTACAGATTATTATCCTCATCCCTTAACATGGCAAGTAGAGGACATAGAAAATATGAAATCAGCAAATAATAGGGGAAATGAGTAAATTAAGTGTTGTCAATATTGAGGTGATATTATTTCTATTATTAAATGGTTAGAAGAGTGGTTTGCTGATAATTGCGATGGTGAATGGGAACATGTATATAAGAATGTTAGAATTCAAACTCTAGATAATCCTGGGTGGTTGGTTAGAATAAATCTGATTGATACACAAATGGAGGATATACCTTTTGATAAAGTTAAGCTAGAGAGATGATTTAGATTGGATAATCTGCTATCTTGAAGAAGATTTTTTTGTTGGAGCAGGTGGTCCTCATAACTTGGAAGAAATACTACAAACCTTTAGAGAGTGGGTTATAAGTACAAAAATAATGAATAGGTAAGATACTATACTGTCTCTATCTAGACACAGTAGGCCAAATCAAAGGAGTACTGGCTAAATGAGAAAATTTAAGAAAGTAATGAACGATTAATAATATAGCGTTCATTACTTTTTTCATTTTAAAGTGAGGATTTCTATTTTTTTGTGTAGGAGATGAATATGATACCTGGAAACTAATAAGTTAATGGTATGGTAGACCCCCTCTCTATATCCAGAGAGAAGGTGATAAAATCGTTAAATATTGGGTATAACAGAATAAGCGAATCCATTGAATCACCTTGAATAGAGGGTTTCATTATGGTTTAGACTATTCTACCTTACCATTTAATACAATACCACTCCTATTACTATATTTTACATGTAGGATTAGGTTAATTCATATAATATAATAAATATGTAAAAAAATAAGATATTATAAGTTATTTGGTCAACATATATAATATTGTATTTTTTTATAAATCTTATACTATGAGCTTTAAGAAAGGATGTATTATGAGTAAGAGGGGAAAATGAGAAAATTAATAAAATTCAGATCAATTATTTCTTTTACACTTATCTTTGTTCTTTTATTTAATCTAGTGGCTTTAGATTCACAAGCCCGCAAAGATCAATCCAATCCAGAATTCGGAAATGGGATGATGAACATTGATAAGAATAAAAGAAACGAGCCAAAGAATAAATTTCCTAAGGCAAAAGATGAGCCTGTGGAATTAAAAACAAAAAGAAAATCTAATGTGAAAGAGTATGTGAATCCAGATGGAACATTTACATTAGAAGTATCACAAAAACCAGTTCACTATAAGGATAATAGAGGACATTGGCAAGAAATCGATAATACTTTAATTGAATCTCAGAAAAATGGTTACAAATATGAAAATAAAGAAAATGCATTTAAAGTTAGATTTGCCGATAATAATGAATTAAATCATTTAGTTGATTTCAGTCTCGATGAAGATCACTGGATCTCATTTTCACCAGTTGGTAAGTTTAATACTAAAGGAGTTGTAACTGACTCTACGATAGAATATAAAAACTTTCAACCAGGTATGGACTTGAGATATATTCTTGATAGCGATAAATTAAAAGAAGAAATTATATTAAGTAAGATTCCAAAGACTAACATCTTTGAATTTGATCTTGAGTATGAAGGTTTTACTTTCGAGAAAGATGAAGAAGGTATCATCTGGGCAAAGTCTGCTACTACTGGAGAAATTGAATTCTTCTTCCAGAAATCATTCGCAGAAGATGCTAATGGTGATATTACATTTGATGCGGTTTAAGTATCATTGAAGATCAAGGAAAAGAGAAATTAATATTAACTATAAATAACGAATGGCTTCAAAATGCAGAATATCCGGTCATTATTGATCCAACGATAGAAACAGAAATGAATAAAAATGGTGTTGATTCCTATATATCCAGTGATAACCCAACTAGTAACTATTATTTGAGTAGTTACCTTCATGCGGGTAACCTTTCAGGATATGGAACTTTAAGATCATTTATTAGATTTAAGTATCTTCCAACATTAGCTCCAGGAGCTAAAATTACTAGAGCATATTTAGCTTCACATATGTATCTTGGAAGTACTAATAATACAACAATTGATGTTCATGAAGTAACCAGTTCATGGAATTCTAATGAGATAACTTGGGATAACCCACCTCAATTTGATTCTACTCCTGTATTATCAAATTATACATCAACTCCTAATACAGTATGGGAATTTGATATTACTTCTGTAGTTAATAAGTGGTATAAAGGGCAAAGTGCAAATAATGGTGTCGCTCTTTTAGCTTCAGATGAGCAGAGTAGTAAAATTAGTTTTTATTCAACTGATGCAGCTGGACAAACTAATCCAAAAATTGTTATAGAGTATGAAGTTGATCCACTAGGAATAGAATCTTACTATGGTTTTGATGGAAATGTTAACGTTCATAATGGAAATCTTGTATTAGGGGCAACAGATGTTACTCTTCCAGGTAGAGGAATACCTATTACCGTATCACGAACTTATAATTCAAGATCTTCTGATACCGGAATAGTGGGTTCAAGATGGTTATTGAATGTAGGTATGAATCTTAGTTATGCATCAGATGAAAGCTCAGTAATGTTTATTGATGGAGATGGAACTAAAAAGTATTTTGTAAAAGATGAAAATGGTGACTATATATCTCCAATAGGAACAAAACTTACACTATCTAAAGATGCTCAAAATGCTTTTTATTTAGAAGAGAAATCAGGGATTAAGTATTATTTTGATTCACAAGGGAGATTAGATTATATAGAAGATACAAATAATAATACCACTGATTATGTTTATAGTGAAACAACAGGTGAGCTTATTAATATTATTGACCCAAGTTTACGTCAGGTTACCTTCACATATGAAAATGGGAAGTTGAAAACTATAACAGGAAATGAAATTTCGACTATAGAATATGGGTATAATGGAGATTATTTAGAAACTGTAACAAAAAAAGATGGTACAACTGTATTGGAGCAATTTACTTATGGATATGATGTTCATAATAATATTGCAACAATAACAGATAATGCGAATAATATAACAAGTATTCTTTATTCTTACGACACACCGGAACTAGGTCTAAGGGTTCAAAGAATTGAGAAGAAACTAACCATAAATGGTATATTAGAGACATTAGGGACAACATACAACTATGTTGAAGCAGCAAATGGTGACGGAATTATTACAACAGTAACTAGACCTAAAGGTGATGCTACAGAATATACAACCAATAAATCCGGTAATGTGGTTAATATTATAGAAGATAAGAATGGTAAGGACATTACAACTGTATACAATTGGGATGAGAAAAATAAGTTGCAACAAGTTATTAACCCCAAAGGGTACGATACCATATTTGGTTATACAGATAAAGATGAAATAGGAAGCATAGATAACTCTAAAAATGAAAGAGTGTCATATGATTATGATGATAATGGAGATGTTATTGAGATTGTAGATGAATCAGGACGACCTACTACAGCTAGTTATGATCCTACTACAAGAAACACAATATCAGCGATTAATTCTCAATTCTCTACAACAGTAATGGATTATGATGATGTAGGTAATGTTACCATGCGAACGAATCCAATTGGGATTGGAGAAAATCCTGTTGCAAATGGTACCTTAGAAACATGGGTTACTGGTTTACCCAATAGATGGGCAACTGCACAAGGTAGTAGAGGGGCTATAGCCATAAGTGCAGATTCATCAACTAAAGTAAATGGTAATTATTCAGTAAAACTTGAGTCAACAGGTAGCGCTTATAACCAACAAGCTATATTAGTAAGTGACTACATTGAGGTGAATGCATCAACTAAATACAATGTAAGTTGGTATGTTAAAAATAGTAGTATATCAACTACCAATGCTACTGTTGAAGTTCACTGGTACGATAGTTCAAAGAATTTATTATCGGGTCAATCTACTTATAATATAGCTCCAACAAAAGGTACTCAAGATTGGGTGAGAAAAGGTGCGAGAATAGATGCACCTCTTAATGATGCAGCTTATGCAAAGATCTATCTTGTTCTAGATAATGTGGGTACAGCATGGTTTGATAATATCCAATTTGAAAAGGGTGAAGTTATCAATAATCATAACTTCTTAGTCAATGAAAGTTTTGAATTAGATAATGATCCAACAGTTGTAACACCAGATAATTGGGACCCAGCTACACTTACAGGTATTGATGGTGTTAACACAGATGAAGCGAGAACTGGTGAAAAATCAATATTAATTAATGGTGATCCCCAAAATAGACATTTTGCTCAGGCTATAAATTTTGATGGAAAAGCTGGTACGGCATTTCACTTTTCAGGGTGGTCAAAAGCAAGTGGGGTTTCATCAAGCGGCGGTTACTATCAAGCACTATTTAAGATTGAATATACAAACGGTGAAGTAGATTGGATTGGCGCAGATTTTAATAAGAATGACCATGATTGGGAATATACAGATAGAGTTGCAGTTGCTAAATACGATTTTAGTAGAGTTATAATGTATGGAAAACTTCAAAATCAGCAAGGTGCAAAGGTATGGTTCGATGATTTTAATGTAAAGTTTTATGGTTCTGCAAATGCGTTGATGAGTTCATTTAATCTTGCCGAAAATAGTAGTTTCGAATATGATAGAGACTCATCAAATTGGCCTGATGGTTGGCCTATAAATGCTCCTGGGAATGAGAGTAAAATAACATGGCACCCTACGAGTGAGTATGAGTATGGATTCAATGGAAATTATATGATAAAAATCTCAGATGTAACTAATAGTGCTGTAGTGTCCAATATAACTCCAGAACCCATAAAGAGTGGTAAAACGTATACTGCAAGTGCTGTATTTAAAGCAGAAAATGTTACTGGAAGTGGTGCAATACTTCAATTTAATATTTTAGATTCAGCAGATAATGTACTTGCAACAAAAGTAAGTGAGGAACCTATAACAGGCACAACGGGTTGGACAAGAGAAGTTTTATCTATATCTGAAACAGAAGCAAAAACATTACACCAAGATGCGGTTAAGCTTTCTGTATCTGTAGGTACATTAGGTGCGACAAGTGGTTCGATTTATGTAGATTATGTACGTTTTAACGAAGGAAGTAAAGAAGTTCAATATAGTTATGAAAATGGTCAAAATTATATTAATAGCGTTACAAATCAATTAGGCAATACTATTAATATTGTTAACGATAATAGAGGAAATGTTAAAACAATTACTGATCCTAAAAACAGAATTAATAGCTTCACATACGATGAATTAGATAGAGTTGAAACATCTACTAATGCAGAAGGGCTTTTAACAAGATATATCTACGATGATAATGGTGGTATAAAACAAATTGATAATGAAATTATATCTGAGACTGGTCCAAACTACTATAATACTGCTATATATAAAGAATATAATGAAGCTGGATTAGTGAAGTCTATAACCGATGGAAGTTGGGTAAATTCAACCTATTTTGAATACGATAAAAATTTAAACCTTACAGACGTTAATTATCCAAATGGTAAAGGAATTGATTATACCTATGATTCTGCTAATAGGTTAACAGATATCAATTATAGCACAAGTGGAACACATTTTAATTTTCAGCATGATGCCAACGGTAATATAACTAGTGTGTTTAAAGATTCAGTTCAAACATCTGGTATTCAATATGACGAATTAGATCGACCTATACAGATAGACTTCTCACAAGCTGGGACCTATGTTGCTTTTGGTTATAATCCATCTAGTCAAGTAAATAAAATCGAGAATTCAATTGTGTCCACTAAAGATAGTGATTATGAGATTAAATTTGATTTTGACCAGGCTGGATTACCTGCAGCGATTGACGGTCCAAATGGAATCAATGCAGCATTTATGTATGATGAAGAAGGAAAAATTAAAAAATCATATGTAGAAGGCAGTGGAACTCATTATCTGAACTATCGTACGTATAATGAAGTTGGGCAGATCATTGGTTATCGTGTAGAAAATGCAGATGGTGATATTGTTCTTGACTATCAATATGAATATGATGTAATGGGGAACAGAACTAAAG
Source organism: Vallitalea okinawensis (assembly GCF_002964605.1). NCBI lineage: Bacteria > Bacillati > Bacillota > Clostridia > Lachnospirales > Vallitaleaceae > Vallitalea > Vallitalea okinawensis. The sequence goes on along the minus strand of NZ_PQDH01000008.1, from coordinate 47,904 downwards.
AAATTGATTTAGTTTCTGGTACACTTAGAGAGTATGAGTACGATGTTGAGCTAGACCAAATAATAGAAGAAAGACATTACGATACTACACAAGAGCCAGATGTCTTAACAAAATCTATTACTTATGATTATGATATACTTGGTAATAGAACGTTAAGCTCTGAGCAAGGCGGTATAACAAATAGCTTTGAATATAGTAAAATTACCAATGAGATAATTAAATTAAACGGACAATCACTATATGCACATGATGCAAATGGTAACTTGATACAATCAGATGATTGGCAGTACACCTATAACGATGTTAACCAACTCATACAAGCGACTGATGGAACAACAAATGTTAAATATGAATATAATTCAAATGGTTTAAGAACAAAAAAAGAAATAGTCAATGAAGGGAAGATTGAGTTATATTTCTATAATGATACTAAACTAGCGTATATTACTGATGGTAATAATCAGTTAAAATACTTCTTTCTGCGTGATGTAACGGGAAGACCTATTAATATGATTGACTATACTGATACGACACCACAGACTTATTGGTATTTATATGATGCACATGGAAATGTAGTAGGACTTGCTGATAAAAATGGAGATAGAGTAGTTACCTACGAATATGATGCATGGGGCAATATACTAAATTCTAGTAGTACTGTTAATACAGGTGATGGTATCGCACTAATGCAAGCAAACCCATTTAGATACAGTGGTTATCAATATGATGATGAATCAGGTCTGTATTATCTTAAGAGTAGGTATTATTCACCTTTTATGGGCAGATTTATTACAAGAGATGCAATTCTAGCCCTTAATCTATATGCTTATGCAGTTAATAATCCAGTTAATTATGTTGATCCTAATGGATATGGAGCGCTTGGTGATATTAATGGGACAAAAGAGCTAAATGAAAATGGAAATATACTTGATGATAGTAATGGACAAGTAGTAGGTTCTTGGCATCCTAAAAAACTAATAACAGCAACAGATGCTGCTTTAGTAGCTGGTGGGAGTACAGCAGATACGGTTATTGGATATGAATTAGGAAAAGTATACCTAAAACACGTATCAAAACCTTCATATATTCCTAATTGGAATAATAGTGGTATTCCATTACAAAATATAACGCAAGAAACAACAAATAATCGTTGGGTACTTGGTTCTCAAAAAGCGATGACTATTACAGGTGGAGTTGTATCTTTTGCAATAGCTGGATACTCTATTTATGATAATTTTATGCATTACGAATATGCTGCCGAGAGGTCAACAATTGATCTTATAGCTGTTGCACTATCAATTGGCATTGGAGCAGTTGCTGCAACTGTTGGCGCACCAATATTGATAGTAGGATTAATTACAATGGGTGTAGGATTTGGAGCCACAATGATAAAAAATGAATTTTTTTATCTGAAAAAAAGGAGCTATTATGATGACTAATAAACAAGGAAATAAGTTTTGGATTATACCTCTATTTATTGTGTTAGCTTTTACTTTTCCAATGTTATCTTATAGTATGCAATTGGTAGGGGTGATAGTTGTTACAATAATAAGTGTTATTCAATATTTTAGACAGAGAAAAAAAGAAAAGTATCCAAGATATGTTTACTTTTCAGGCTTTTATTGTGCTACAACTCTGATTCTCACTATTACTTTTCAAAATAATCCTTTGATTAATAAAATATATATGGTTTTTTTATTATATTCAGGAATATTTGCTGCGTTAATTGCATTAATAGTGTATATGCTTTCAGGCTATAAAAAATACAATGATTATCAAAAAACTGTTGTTAAAACAGTAATTATAACCTTCATTATATCTATGATCTTAATCCTTATTATCTTTATGAGAATAATTAGCATGAATAGGTAACTAATTTAGTTTTACTGATATGTCTTTACAGATGTAATCCATTAACAACTCATAGCAACCAATTCATCAGGATGCTATGGGTTGTTTTAAATTAAAGTACTTAGTCTTTTCGTAACCTAACTACTTTCGCAGCTTGACGGCGGCGCTGATCTTCAATCTGTGCATAATGCTTTTTTGTTGTATTGACATCTTTATGCCCTAATACATCTGCGACTAAATAAATATCGCTAGTTTCTTGGTAAAGAGTTGTACCATATGTACTTCTTAATTTATGTGGTGATATGCTTTTTAGTTTAGTTACAAGCTTTGAATATTTTTTGACTATGTTCTGAACGGAGCGAACGCTTATTCTTCTATTTTGTAATGAGAGGAAAAGAGCGTCTTCATGTCCAAACTGTATTTTTTCGTTTTGATTACGGACTTGAAGGTAATTCTTAAGAGACTCATCCACTTCTTCACCAAAATAGATAATGACCTCATTTCCACCTTTCCGAGTAATTTTCAGTCCATTAACATCAAAATCTATATCGCTTATATTAAGTCCGACACATTCAGATACACGAATGCCTGTACCTAATAAGAGAGTTATAATTGCTAAATCTCGATATTTTGTATGATTATGGTATTTCTTCTGTGTGGTCGATAGACCATCACCAAATTCTACTTCATCCAAGAGTTTAGCGACTTCATCAACTTCTAATCTAACTATCGCTTTTTCATGTATTTTTGGAAGATCCACCAAAGATGTTGGTGTGGTCTTTATTTTTTGTTTCTTATAGAAGTATGAGTAAAAAGTTCTTAACGTTGCAAGTTTTCTAGCTTTTCCTTTTTCGTTGTTTTGATATTCAATTGTTCGTGTGGGATTCAAAGGATCCAACCTTTTATAATAACTCAAATACTCTAAATACATTTCCAAATGATCAGGGGAGACCAAGTCCAAATCCTCAATAGCAAATTCTTGAATAGTCTTCGTTTTGAAAGTGGGGACATTTTTTTGCAAAAAATGAAAAAAGATATTTAAGTCGTATGCATATGCGATACGTGTTTGAATAGAGGTAGTTGGCTCAATCCCTCGAAAGAATTCAAAACAAAAGAATGGTATAGTGGATGATAATTCTCTAAGTCGTATTGCTTTTTTTTGCTTTTGTTCTTGATGATAACTGCTCATTTCATCACCTCGGCTAAATAAAAATGCGATTTTATAATAAGTTCGCGTTAGGTAAAAAATTAATACAGTTAAATTATTTAATTAACGCACTTATTTAATTAATAGTAACATAAAATAAGATCTTTAGCCATCAAGAATCTCATGAAAGTAATATGACATAAAATATCCATAACCGAGACAAATATTGAATAAGAAGGATTAAATACAAATAAATGGTTGATATGAGATATAATTTGTGCTATTATAAAAGAAATGCAGTTGAAAATGTAAAATAATAGCTGTTAGGAGATGATCATGTATAATTTGTATATTATAGCGCCTAATTACTCATTTTTGCTGTCGCAAATATTCGATGAATTTAGAAATAGTGACAATGAACGACTATTTAAAACTATGGGGGTAAGTGATAATCTTTTTGCACTTACTAAGTTAATTGAAGCAAAAGATAAGTTCAACTCAAATATTGTCTTAGTCATTAAACCTGAATTAACGAAAGAAGAACATGAATTAATCTTAAAACTTTCAATACTATTCAAAACGAAAACTTTTATAGTTATTCTACTTGAGTCTAGTTCAAAATTAGAAGGTGCTAATCTAACTACCAATAATCTTAAATACATCACTTCTTTAAAACTTTCTCAACCAAAATTAATGAATAAGTTAATACATGAAATAATACCTCATATCGAAAGTACTCAAATTTCTGCAGATACCCAATCTAAAAAAAATCTCTTAACAAAAAAAAGCAAATCAAAGAAAAGAAGATATATGAATTGGGATAGTGGGGTTATATCAGTAATTGGTGTAAGTCATGGTGTAGGGGTTACACATACATGCATCATATTAGCCAACTATCTTAAAGAAAAAAAGAAAGTTGCTGTAATTGAATCAAATGACCATAAGCACTTTATGGAGATATTTCATCATAAGATGAAAAGAAATGAGTTTCAAAAAGATGTCTATAATAATGTCCATTATTTCTGGAATATTGATCTTGTTCAGTTTTGGACTCATTTTCGACACGATTATGATTACGTCATAATTGATACTGGTGTCTATGAAGATTTGTATGACCTGGATGTATTTTTACGGTCAGATAAAAAAATCATCTTAACCCATGGAGTAGACTGGAAACTCAAAGAACTTTATCAGTTCTACCCTTTATCTTTAAAGTATGATCCCAAAAATCAATGGATTTACTGCATACCTTTCCTAGAGAGAAAATACATTAAAGATATAGATCACATTATAAACAATAAAATCTTCACTATTCCTTTTCAAATGGACCCATTTAAGCCATCAAAAGATGTTTGCGAAGTATTAAAAGATATTTTGAGATAGGGAGGTTTTATAGTGGGATTTAATCGTAGAAGAAAGCGAGTAAAGATGTTCCTAATACTACTTGTGATACCCTTGAGTATTGGGATTGTAGTTTTAGGAGGTTATTATGGCTACATAAAAAGAATTAATCAGATTGAAGAGTCTTATCAAGAAGTCATAGAAGAATTAAGAGTTCAACACTATATGAATAGTAGACTAGTTTTTATTCCAAAAGAAACTATAGCGGCGGGTACTGTCTTGCAAGAAGATTTATTCTATCAAAAAAAAATTAAAGCAGATATTAATCCAGAACTTTTTATGACCCAAGAAGATTTCGGGAAAATAAATCTCATTGAACTTAAGTCACAGTTTCCAGTTATGAAGAATTCTATTACTGATATGATTGTTAGTGATGACATGAGAGAAGAAGAGTTTAATATGTTTATGTTATCAACTAATCTCAAAGAAGAACATTATATTGATGTAAGAATTAATTTTTCCAATGGTGAGGATTACATCATATTAGCGAAGAAGAAAGTACGGCGAATTAATCTCGATAATAATACAATCTGGCTATGGTTGAATGAGGAGGAGATAAATCGTATCAGTTCTGGAATTGTCGATGCTTATTTACATGAAGGGACGAAGTTATATACCGTCACATATGTACAAGCTTCTATACAAAAAGCTGCTCAGATTACATATCCATCAAATATTGCAGTTATTGAAGTAATGAAGAATAACCCAAACATCATTGATCTAGCAAAAGTTGAGTTGGCAGAAGATCGTAGGTTAGCTCTCGAAGAGCGACTAGATCAAATTAGTGAGGTTGAGGCAAGCAGTATAGCAAATAGTCGAAATCGAGAATCGAGTACAAGACAGCAAGTTGTTCAAGAGTCCGAAGAAGAACATGTAATAGAACAAGAAGAGCCAACTGAACCAGAGGAGAAAAAGGAAGAACAGACTGTAGATGAAAGTGAGGTGGACAATGGGTACTTTGACTACTAAAATAGCCGTACTGGGGAGTAATTACGATGATTTTATACATTATCTAACTAGGGTACTTTTCCATATGAATTTACGAATCTCGGTTATAGATTGCAGTGATGAGCAATTACTGGAATATACACTACCTTGTAGTGATAAAGAGTCTTTCTTCACCTATAGAGGTATAGATTTTATTCTAGATAAAAGGAACTTACTTTTAGTTAGAGAGTTAGATTTGTCTTCCTATGATTACTGTTTTTATATCGTAGGAGTCAATGAAAAATTCTTAGGTGTTTTAAATAATTTTGATAACATACTCATGATAACATCCATTTTTATAGAAAACTTTCATAAGTTATCTTCATTCACTAAAAGAATTGAGGCAAATCCACCATTAAGAGCTGTAAGAATCTTTAGAGACTATGTTAACACTAAGATAAATAGATATTATTTTCAGAGAGAATTAGATACTGCACAAATAGAGATAGTGGAAGAATATTTGCTTTATCTATCAGAAGATATTCATAAATACCATATTGAATGTCAATATAATGATCAATTCAATTTTCGTTTTATTGACCATAATATGAAGAAAGCATTATTAGAAGTTTTATATTATCTGACAGGTACCAATGAAAAGAGTATTATGAAAGCTTATAAAATAGCTGGAAGGGGGAAGTGATTTTGCAAGTTGCATTTTGGAGCAATGAGCAAGGACAAGCTGGCACTACATCTAATATATTAGCTATTGCTATTATGTTAGCCTTAAAATATCGTTATAAAGTACTCTTGACACATGCTAATTTTAAAAAGAATACATTAGAATATTCACTACTACCTAAAAACTATTTGCAAAGCGATTTGATGGATTTATCAGATCATGGGATAGACGCATTAAGTCGTTTCATTAGATTCAACAAGGTACAGGAAGAGGATTTTGAAAACTATACAACAAGTCTATTACGTAACCGTTTAGATTTACTGGTTGGTACAAAAGCGACTAATAAGAAAATATATGATGATGAATTTGCTAAAGTTATGAAACTCATTTTAGCTTCAGCTAAGAACTATTATGATTTAATATTGATCGATTTACCCGTGGGAAAAAGTCCTATAAATGAAGTAATCTTAAGTAGCTCAGATTTAATAATCATAAATCTTAATCAAAACCTTGTTGTTTTAGATTCTTATTTTAATAATCCACTTAAACTAGACAATCAAATTTATCTACTTGGACGTTATAATCCAAAATCACGCTTCAATAAAAGGAGCATCAAAAGACGTTATAATCTAAAGAGTCATCTGAATAGTATTTACTACAATATTGAATTTGCTGATGCCTGTTCCGAAGGTAAAGCTATTGATTTCTTTTTGAAGAATTTAGATTGTAAAAAAGAAGATAGCAACTATATGTTTATGCAAAGTGTCTTGATGATTGCAAATGATATTTTGGTAGAACTTGGATTAGATTTACAATATAAGAAGTCGGTGATATAATGATTAGCTATTTTTTTCTAATAGTTAGTATTGTGGCTATTGTTTATGTGATTAAGAGATATTTAAATAGTCATCAACTAGTAAAATCATATACTTTTAATCCTAGTAATGATTGCTATAATATGGAGGTTATTCTTGAGCAGGTTAAAGAAGCTTTTAATGATATTCTAAAAACTAATCTTTATGAGATGAATTTAAGAAAAGAGGAGTTTGATAAGCGTTTACGTAATAAGAATCAATTGAGAAAAGCATTAAAAACTTGTACTTATGGCGATATAAATGCTAAAAATTACATTAAAGACTTTATTAAAGACATCTTATTAAAAAAATTTCAGATTAATGAGTTCAATGTGGACCAAATTATACCCTTTAATAATCCTAAGCAATTGAGTATCCAAGATCAGTTTGATATTTTACTATATACCTATAAGATACATTATGGAAATCATGCCTTAGAACAGCTTATTTTACTCAATCATTTAGATGAAGCAAAAGCACTAGATAATCAATCTTGTTATCGAATAGATGAGGCGGATGTTCAAGAAATATACATGAGGGAGATAAAGAAAGTTCATAACTTTCAAGATAAGGTCAATATAATTGTTCAAAGGGTATATCAAAGATATAAAGGCTATGGTGTAATAGATGAAATTAGAGATATGAAAATTGATGGTGTCTCTGGTGGGGTATCTGGTATACCAACATCTTTTTTTCAAGAAGTTGATTATGAAAATAAGACGTTAGCAGGATTACCAACATCTTATGATAGTGTTTGGATATTCTTTAAGGGAAAAACTATCCACTTATCGTTCTTAAGTTTTGGATCAGAACGAGAACTGATTAGAATTTGCAAAAATATCTACCGTTTTAATAATCCTGGACAACTTTCTGAGAGTAATGGATATAAAGTTAATGAGATGAAAGATGGCTCAAGAGTTGTGGTCGCAAGACCTCCATTCTGCGAATCCTGGGTGTTTTTTGTCAGGAAATTTGATACTGTTCTAGGGAAACGTATGGAGGAACTGATAACGGATCGTCAAAATGAAATCCCAATAGAATTGATAAAATGGTTAATTAAAGGTTGCAGAATAATTGCCATAACAGGCCAACAAGGAACTGGTAAAACAACATTACTAATGTCAGCAGTACAATACATAAATCCTGCGTATACCCTAAGAATTCAAGAGATGGCATTTGAACTACATTTAAGAAAGTTATATCCGTACCGAAACATAGTAACCTTTAGAGAGACTAATTCCATAACTGGGCAGGAGGGGTTGGATCTTCAAAAGAAAACTGATGGTACGGTAAATATTCTTGGTGAGGTTGCAACAGCTCCAGTAAGTAGCTGGATGGTTCAAATGTCTACAGTCGCGTCTTTATTTACCATTTTTACTCACCATGCTAAAACGACAGCTACCCTAGTCACCTCGTTACGAAATGCATTGCTGCAGACAGGAGTCTTTAGTAATGAAAAGATTGCTGAAAAACAGGTGGCAGATGTTGTGAATTTTGATATCCATTTAGAAAAAGATATCAGAGGGCATCGTTATATTTCTCGAATAACAGAGATTATACCTTTGAATCAAGAAATACCCTATCCGACAACCTTTAAAGATGTTAGTAGATGGGAAGAGAAATTGACTTGCTTTATGGAAACTATGGCTGAATATTTTATAAGGGTGACGGATCGAAAAATATTTAAGACAAAAGACATCATCATTTTTAGAAATGGGCAATACGAGTATGCAAACGGTCTTTCGGAGATAGCCATTCAAGCTATTCAAGCGCACTTATCAATAAAAGATGCTGATCAATTTAATCAATATGTAGCGAATAACTGGGGAGATGCAGAAAATGTTCAATCAATATAAAGAATTATTAGTTCTTTTACTTGTTATTTTGTTCTTAGCAGCTAGTATCATCATATTCGGTACAATCTATTTACTTAAAATAAACAATAAAGACAATATACATGTTAGGCGAGTTACAAAAGGTGATTTTCTTTATAAAAGTTACAAGGTTTTTAGCCAATTCGTTTTCACGAAAGCCTACCTAAGAAATGTAAAGAAAAGAATTGATATTATTGAAGTAGGTGATGATCGGAGTAATAGCCGTAAAGCTATGAAGTTAGCATACCTTAGTATGATGGCTGCGTCATTAGCTTTCTTAATTTTTATAACTTTAATTGATGATTTTTATTTCCTCATAATCACACTATTAACTGTCTTCCTCATTCACGAGCAGGTACAGAATATACTCTTTGATAAATTAAATAATCATTTATTAGTTCAATTTGAAAAATTTTTAACAGATGTACGGCATCATTACCATGAGCATCATATGATTGACGAAGCTATATATGATGCTGTGGAAGAGAGTAGTTATGAAATATCATTGCATGCTAATAAGATGTATGAAATATTAACAGCTACAGATATTGAATCTGAGATTGAAGAATATTATGAGGTTGTTCCTAATCGATATTTTAAAACTTTTTTAGCACTATGCTATCTTGCCATGCAATTTGGAGATCAGGTCATTGAAAATAATTCAGTCTTCTTGTTAAACCTTAATTATTTGAAGCAAGAAATTAACTTTGAAATATTGAAACAAAGCCGGATGAATCATATTTTTAAAAGTCTATCTATGATTACCATTTTACCGATATTTTTGCTAAAGCCTATAAACTTATGGGCTATAACCAATATTCCAGAAATGAAGATTTATTATAATGGCATCTATGGTTTTATTGTAGAGTTGGTGATGTTCGTTCTTGTGTTAGTTTCTTTTATTATGATTGAGCAAATGCGCCGAAAAAAAGAAGGGGTATTAAGAAGCTTTTGGGTAGAAAATTTGTTTTTGAAAATCCCTAAGATACCGGAAATAGTTGATAAGATTACCATGAGGAATTATACAAAGGCAAAAAAACTATCTGAAGTTATTCAACGTGCAGAAGTAGGTATGAACTTACGTGTATTTTTTAGTCGAAAAGTTCTACTTTTTCTGGTTGGTAGTTGTATCTCGCTCCTCATTTTTCATAATATTCATGTCATCAAAAAGGAAGAGTTAATAGTCAATAAGAACTACGTCCAACATGAAACGATTATGAATAAAGTAGACATAGGGAGGCTTTATGAACTGGATCAAATGATCCTAAGAAATCATTGGGGTTATAAAAAAAACGAAGTTGAGTTGAGCGAGATGATAATGGATACATTTCCTACGGTGTCAGATGACGTTGTGCAGTATCTCCAAAGTCAACTACAAAAGAGAATAATACAATTAAATGAGATAGGCTTTACTTGGTGGGAAATCATCATTAGCTTTGGAATTGGTATTTTATTTTATCAATTTCCTAATATGGTGATTCATTATAAAAAAAGATTGATGGCAATGGAATTAGAAGATGAAGTTATGCAATTTCATACGATTATACTGATGCTTATGTACATTGAGCAGATTACTGTAGAAGACTTAGTACGATGGATGGAGCAGTTTTCATTCATGTTTAAGAGCGCTTTAGGGAAATGTTTAAACGATATGGAATATGGCGATATCGAAGCATTAGAATTGCTAAAAACGGAGGAGACCTATGTACCCTTTGTTCGAATAATTGATAATCTCATTCTAGCGTCAGACAAAATACCTATTCGACAAGCTTTTGATGAACTACGGGTTGAACGTAATTATTACTTAGATAAACGGAAGCAAGATAATGAGTTACTGCTTATCAAGAAAGAAACTTTAGGCAAACTTATTGCCTTTATACCTTTAAGTTCTTTAATCTTAACTTATTTGTTAATGCCATTTCTATTTTTTACTATTACTCAATTGTTCAACTTTCAAAATCAAGTGAAAGAATTCTTATAGGGAGGTATTTATATGGAGAACGCAATTAAAGCTTTAATCATAGGTTCAAGTGTTATTATTACTTTGGTCATTATTACATTTGGATTCTTGATACTAAGACAGGGACAAGACTTAGTTAAGCATTCAAGTAATGAAATAAGTGAAATGAGTAATGATTTATTAGAAAGTAAATTCACTATCTATGATGGTTCAATTATAAGTGGTAGTACTGTTGTGAACGTAGTTAGAGATTTCAAAGATGAATACATAGGAGTCTATATTGATACCAACAAAAGCGCTGGTAAATGGTATATTTATGATGCTAGCGGTGATAGTTTGACGAATATAACCTGGGATATGAACGATCTTATTGATGAAACAGATGATGATTATGTTAATCCTTCAGGTAATTTTTTAGGTAATATTAAAAGAGACTCTAATGGAGTTATTATTGGTATAGAGTTTACTCAGCAATAACTGAGTTTGAAAATATACTATCAATGAAATGAAATGAAATGAAATGGATTGGATTGGATATTTTATGGAAGATGCAATGCAGCTATTGAATAAAGCTATAGCGACTATTGTATTTATAATTGCTATAACACTATTTTTTATGATAAATAATCAAGAGCAAAAGATGCTTCAATCTATGAGGAATAATATTAATAGTCAGAGAATTGTAGGTGAAGAAAACTTTGACCATTATGAAATAATCTTTTATGGTTACGATATTATTGCTGAGCTTCTAAGTCAACCACCATATAAGGTTACCATTGATGGGGAAAAAATAGATTTATCCAAGATTGACAAGATGAATATGCAAGATATAAAAGTTGATATGAAAGAGACTTATAAACGAGTTCTAGTAGTTAACCAATTGGGAGAGATCGTTGAAGTAGTTTATCATGAAGATTAGGAAGGAAGTAGATTAATGGGAACATCATTGAGTAAGATTATTGCATGGATTATTGCTTGTTTTCTTATGTTTATCTTCCCACTTATGAACATGTTTGAGTCACAGGATGAGATTGCTCGTATTTATATTCTAAGTAAAACAACAGAATTTGCTGACTCCACAAGAAACTTAGGTTATATTACTCGAACAATGTATGAAAATTATGTGAATGCAATAAGCGCAACAAATAATCTATATACAGTAGAACTTCAACATTATCATAAAAAAATCAACCCAGTCTATGAGGAGCCCAGTATTAAATCAAGTTTTAAAAATACTTTTCAGGTGAATTATGATGCGTATTTTACAAAAGAGATTTTAGATGAACTTTATGACCATTCAAGTGGGTATAAATATACTTTTAGGGAAGGCGATTATTTTGTGATTAAAGTTAAAAATATTAATAAAACAACAGGAACTAGGATTCAAGAACTAATGATAGGAGCAGAATTACCAACAGAGAAAGTGGTCATTACATACGGAGGGATGATCAAAAATGAAAATTACTGATCTCGCTCTTGTTTTTATTATGATTTGTCTTCCTTTTCTCATAGTGAATGAAATTCAATTGGATCGTCTAGCTTATATTAGTTATAGAAATATAGAAATAGATCATATTATTGACACTGCTGTTGAAGATGGAGTAGCCTTAATGCTAGATGTAGATCAGCAAGGTATATCTATTAATCAAGAGAGAGCTTTAGATACTTTTCTTCAAACACTTTATTTGAATTTTGGGCTTATAAATGATAATTTATCTAAGCAGAGAATTATGAGCTATATTCCTGTTGTTGCAATTATTGACTATGATGGCTTACTCTTATATTCTTATACGAGTTATACGAATAACAGCAATGAAAAACGGATTGAACCAATTTGGTATCCAAAAATCTACTATACCTACAATGATAATGCCAGAACATATTATTTTACTTTGGATGATTATGTGAAAGTATTCGATATGGAAAATCAAACGCTGATAGAGGGAAGGCGTAAGGATTTAGAGGCAAAATTCAATGACGGAATTATTGCTGATGATCAACGATTTGATGACATTAGAAGAAGAGCAATCATCCAGACGATAGAAGAATCTGTTGGATTTCATATTAATGAACATAACCTATATGCATCATTATTTGGGATTGAGTATGAATTTATGCTTCCAGTTATTGAAAAAGATGATTGGAATAATACTATTGATGACATTAGTATGTTAGTATTTATACAAGGATTACCAATTGGTGATCATGGTGAGTTTTATAATGGTTATGCGATAGGTGGGGCCAGAATAGTAAAAGATGAAAAGTATTTTCTTCAAATAGGAGATAACTGTATCGGTTACTACCATCGATCCAATTGTATAGAGCTTATTGATCGAAAACTCATGCTTGATAGCCAAAAGAATTGTGCTCTAAAGGGGTATTATCCTTGTCGTCTTTGTCAACCATAACATTTATAGAGATTAGCTTTTTGTATTTACAATTATAGCGCTAACCATTACAATAGTCATAAGAACTTCAGAAGAGGCGATGCGATGAACTTAAGAAATAAACTGCCAGCTTTAAAATATCGAACTTTAGGACTTGTTGTTTTGCCACTTGACCTATTACTTTTCTACTTAATATATGTTTCAAGTTTACATGCTATAATAAAATCTTGTATACAGCTCATTATAGTTTTGGATATCGTTTTATGTCTTATTGCCTTATATATTGGTGATGTCGATAAAGAATAAGGGGTAGATTTTTCTAAAACCCCATGCTATAATTATTTTATATTTATAAAGTTATCCTCATAAATATTCAAGTGGTACATAATAAATGATTGAATTATTATAGTTGTTAATGAGCCTATGTTAGGAGAGGTGTATATGAGTGGTAAAGGTGGGTATAACAGTGTTACAATGGTGGATAGAGCACTTCAAATCCTTAACCAAATTTTTATAGCTGATGAGCCTTTGGGTGTAACACGATTATCTCAAGATTTAGATTTACCTAAAGCAACAGTCTATCGTATTTTGAGCACACTACAGGATGGTGGATTTGTTAATAAAAATTACAACGATCAATATGATTTAGGTTTAATATTTATACAGTATGCTGAGAAGGTAAAAGGTAAATTATCACTTGATCGGATTGCTGCTGAGTATATGGAGAAGCTTGCTGAAGATATAGGGGAGACTGTTAATCTTGGTATTTATTTTAACGGGAATATGGTTACAATCTATAGTGTTAAGGGGGAGTCATCAATACTTGTTTCTAAGCTGATACCAGTAGCCCCCCTAAATTGTTCGTCAACAGGAAAAATCATTTTAGCCAATATGGAAGAGGAAGAGTTAATAAAATATTTTGAGACTGGTAACATTGAAAAGCGAACAAGAAATACGATTACTACTTATGAGGAATATATAAAAGAAAGGGAAGAGATACGTCAAGAGGAAGTAGCTTATGATCGTGAAGAATATGAATACGGTCTATCTTGTATAGCTTATCCTGTTTATGATGCTAAGGATGAAATAGTAGCTGCTTTGAGTATATCTGGTCCTACCAGCCGTTTAGAATATAAGAACATTGCAAGTCTAGTAGAAAAACTTAAGTTAACAGGTCAGCTCATCAACAAAAAAATTGCAGAAGCACAACTTAAATAGAAAAATTTGCGAATAAATAATGTGTATCCAAGGTTAGCGGTGATAAAATTAACCTTGGATTTATTTTTTTCTTTAGATTTTTTTGAATATTGACCAAAATAGTTGTCTTTTTATTTGAATCATTATATACTATTAACATAATTAACTATTTTCTATTTTTTGAAGGTTAATCATTTGAATTTTTCAAATACTTTTTTTAAAGCCACAACATGAAACAGGGTTTCAAACTTATCCATTCCCAGTTATTTTGAAGGAGGAGGATTATGTCCGCAGATGTACTTAATGTAACATCGGAAATAGGAAAACTAAAGACAGTTCTTTTGCATCGACCGGGTAAAGAACTAGAAAATTTAACGCCAGAAACATTGGATCGATTACTTTTTGATGATATCCCTTATCTGAAAGTAGCAGTCGAAGAACATGATGAATTTGCAAAGTTATTAGGTAATAATGGGGTAGAAGTACTTTATTTAGAAGATCTTGTGGCTGAGGCAATTACGTCAGATGAAATAAGACATGAGCTTCTACAAGAATTTCTTCATGAGGGGAAAATATACGATCCAAGATTAAAAGAAGCCATGTTCTCATTTTTTGATGACTACAATAAAAAAGAACTGGTATTAAAGATGATGGAAGGAGTTCGTAAGAAAGAACTTGAACATTTACCTGGAAAGACTTTAGCCAATCTAGTAAGTTTTGATTATCCTTTTATTCTAGATCCTATGCCCAATCTGTATTTTACTAGAGATCCATTTGCAACTATTGGTTCTGGAATAACTCTCAATCGTATGAGAACTGAAACACGTAATCGAGAAACCATCTTTGCAAAATATATATTCAAGTACCATAAGCGCTTTAAAGACTTTGATATTCCTTTATGGTATACAAGGGATGAAAATTCCTCAATTGAGGGTGGCGATGAGCTGGTTTTAAGTAAAAATGTTATAGCTATAGGTATATCACAAAGAACTCAAGCGACATCCATAGAGAAAGTTGCAAAAAAAATACTTAATAGTAACCAGAGTTTTGACACAATTCTAGCATTTGATATTCCGAAAAGCAGAGCATTCATGCATCTTGATACAGTGTTTACGATGATTGATCACGACAAATTTACCATACATCATGAGATAGAAGGTCCTTTAACAGTGTATTCCATAACACTTGATGGAAACAATGAACTCAAAATCGTTGAAGAACAAGCTTCACTAGAGGATACACTAAAAAAATATTTGGGATTAGAACATGTGACACTTATTAAATGCGCTGGTGGCGATAAGATTGATGCAAGACGTGAACAATGGAATGATGGCTCCAACACATTAGCTATCGCACCAGGAGAAGTTGTTGTTTATTCAAGGAATTATGTAACGAATAGGATTTTGGAGGAAAATGGGATAATCACTCATACCATACCATCATCGGAGTTATCAAGAGGTCGTGGTGGTCCTAGATGTATGAGTATGCCATTACTACGGGAACCTATTTAGTCAGATTCCATTGAAAAGATTGAAAATACAATTTAATCAGTCGTTTTTACATTTAGTTTATAAGAGAATTTCATAGATAGTATGAGATTCCTACAATTTATAAAAGAGGAGGAAGTAACAATGGCTTTTAATTTAAAAGGAAGACACTTATTATCTTTAGAGGATTTCACTCCAGGAGAAATTGAATATCTAATCGATTTATCTTTAGAATTGAAGAAAATGAAGTATGCAGGTTTTAGACCAAAAAATTTAGAAGGTAAAAATATTGCATTGATTTTTGAAAAACCATCTACTAGAACTCGATGTGCTTTCGTAACAGCAGCAGTAGATGAAGGAGCTCATCCAGAATACCTTGGCAAAGGTGATATTCAGTTAGGTAAAAAGGAAACAGTTGCTGATACTGCTCGTGTTCTTGGAAGAATGTTTGATGGCATTCAGTTCAGAGGGTTTAAACATGAAACCGTTGAAGGATTAGCGAAACATGCAGGTGTTCCTGTATGGAATGGTTTAACGGATAAATTCCATCCAACTCAAATTCTTGCAGACTTCCTTACTGTAAAAGAAAAGAGAGGCTATTTAAAAGGTATCAAATTTGCATATGTTGGTGACGGTAGAAATAACATGGCTAACTCATTGATGATTGGTGCCGCTAAAATGGGTATGGATTTTAGAATTGTTGCACCAGATTCATTATTCCCTGAAGAAGATTTAGTTATGAGAGCGAATGCTATAGCTGAAGAAACAGGGGCTAAGATTACTTTGACTGCTAAAGTTGAAGAAGGTGTAAAGGATGTAGATGTCATCTATACAGATGTATGGGTATCCATGGGTGAAGAGGATCAATTTGAGGAAAGAATTAAATTACTTAAGCCTTATCAAGTTAACATGGACATGATTAAAATGGCGGATGAAGAAGTCATCTTCATGCATTGTTTACCAGCCTTCCATAATAAAGAGACAACTGTTGGTCAAGAGATTTACGAAAAATATGGTATTGCTGAAATGGAAGTTACTGACGAAGTCTTCGAGAGTAAGTATTCTGTTGTCTTTGATGAAGCGGAGAATAGAATGCATACTATTAAGGCAGTTATGGTTGCGACATTATAAAATAAAATTATAATAAAAGTCGAGTTTTATATTAGGGGGAATTTTAATGAGCCGAGTTGTAGTTGCTTTAGGAGGCAATGCTTTACAAAAGAGTGGAGCACCTGCTACCGCCCAGGCACAATTGGACGTCATTAGAGACACAGCTAAACATCTAGTTGATATTATTCAAGATGGAAATGAAGTTGTTTTAGCACATGGAAATGGACCACAAGTTGGTCGTATCGTTATTCAAAATGAAACAGCTAAAGATATGACTCCATCAATGCCTTTAGATGTTTGTGATGGTATGAGTCAAGGCATGATTGGCTATCATATTGAGCAAGCATTAGATGATGAATTGAATGCTAGAGAAATGGATATACCAGTAGCTTGTCTTGTTACTCAAGTCGTTGTTGATCAAAATGATCCGGCATTTGAACAACCAACGAAGCCTATAGGACCATTTTATAGTAAAGAAGAATCCATGTTACTTGAAGAAAAAGGTTATCATATGGTAGAGGATTCTGGTAGGGGCTATCGAAGAGTTGTACCTTCACCAGATCCTAAAAAGATCATTGAACTTAAATCTATTAGAGCCTTAGTTGAGGTAGGACATATCGTTATAACGGTTGGTGGTGGTGGTATACCAGTCATCATGGACGAGAATCGTCATATGCAAGGCGTAGCAGCAGTTATTGATAAGGATTTAGCTTCTGAAAGATTAGCTGAGGATTTAGATGCTGAAGTGTTACTCATTTTAACGAGTGTACCAAAAGTATCACTCAATTTTGGTAAACCTGATCAAAGAGATTTAGATCAGATTACAGTAGATGAAGCCAATGCTTATATTGAAGAAGGGCATTTTGCAAAAGGAAGCATGTTACCAAAAGTAAAAGCAGCAGTACGATTTGCTGCTTCAAAGAAAGGCAGAAAAGCTATTATTGCTTCTTTAGAAGAAGCTAAACAAGCATTAGAAGGAAAAGTAGGTACTTGCATCGCCAATTAATCTAGTCAGTTGAAGGTGAGGAAAAACTCCTCACCTTAAGTGAGCAGAGTGATTTAAATTAAATCCTAAGGAGGAATAATAGTGGATAATGTAAAAGTTATTATCTGGGGTTTTGGCGCAATGGGTAGTGGAATGGCCAATATGTTACTCAAGAAAAAAGGCGTTGAAATCGTAGGTGTTTGTGATATAGACCCAAATAAAGTTGGTAAGAGTATGTTTGAAGTTTTAAATGCTGAAAGAAATAATCATCCTGAAGTAATCTTGACAAACGAAATTGAAAGTATTATTCAAGATACAAAGGCTGATGTTGCATTATTATGTACAGACTCCTTTACAAAAGGTGCATTCCCAAAAATTAAACTTTTAGTAGAGCATGGATTAAACGTTGTTTCAACAGCAGAAGAAATGTCTTATCCTAAAGCAGGCTCACCAGAGTTGGCAGAAGAAATAAATCGATTAGCTAAAGCAAACAATGTAACTGTTTTGGGAACAGGAATTAATCCTGGTTTAATGATGGATTTCTTAGCTATTGTCTTAACTGGTGCTTGTGAAGAAGTTGAAGAAATAGAATGCGAACGTGTTAATAATCTATCACCCTTTGGACCAGTTGTAATGGAAGAACAAGGTGTTGGTATAACTGTTGAGGAGTTTGATAGAAAAACTGAAGAAGGTACTCTTGCTGGTCATGTTGGATTTGCTGAATCCATAGAAATGATTGCTGATGGTATTGGTTGGAAATTAGACGGACCTATTACCCAAAGTCAAGAAGCTATTGTTTCAAGTGTTTATCGAAAAGCACCTTTTGCGGAAGTAGAGGCTGGTAATGTTGCAGGTGTTAGAATGCTGGGGCAAGGTATGGTCGATGGTCAACGCAAGTTAAACATGATTCATCCTCAACAAGTTGAACCACAACTTGAAGGCGTTCATACTGGTGATTATATTCGCATAAAGGGTATTCCTAATATAGATATGTCCATTACGCCAGAAGTACCAGGTGGAATTGGTACAATAGCTATGTGTGTCAACATGATACCTCATGTTATTAATGCAAGAAGTGGTCTTAAAACCATGTTAGATTTACCGGTTCCAAGAGCTATTATGGGTGATATGCGTGATCTTATTGAAGAATAGGGATGGTGTATGATGAATAAAGCCAAGAAGAATGATTGGGTTAAAATTCATAATATCATATTAGGACCTGAGGAGAGAGCTCCTCAGGTTCCTGAGGATACAAAGAAAGTACCATTGGAATTATGGGTTAAGGGGTATTTGATCGACGAGAAAGCCGAAATTGGTGATACAGTTGTTGTCAAGACTGTTACAGGAAGACGTGTCAGCGGTAGTCTAATTGAAATAGAACCTTCATTTAATCATGATTTTGGTAGTTATGTTAAGGAACTAGCTTATATTGGTCCTGGACTTAGAGAATTATTAAAAGGTGGTGAACACCGTGAGTAAGGATATGAGCTATGCTGCTGTGATGGCACGTAAGGGTGAAATCATGAAGAAAGCAGTTGGATTAGATTATGAGCAATTTGAAAGAGATGGTATTGTATTTGACTATGAAGCAATGATGACAGGTACAGGATATTCTCTAGAAGATGTTATAGATATTCAGAGGGCATCTTGTGTGAGCCAAACACCTCTTTATGAAATGAAAAACTTAACGAAGCTTGCAAGAATGTACGCTGCTGAAGGAAAAGGCGCACGTATCTTTATAAAGGATGAAGCAGCCAATCCTTCTGGAAGTTTTAAAGTACGCCGTGCAGCGATTAGTGTTCATCATGCTAAAAAACTAGGCTATAAAGGAGTTATAGCAGCTACCAGTGGGAATTACGGAGCTGCAGTTGCTTCACAGGCAGCCATGCACGGACTGGATTGTATCATCCTTCAAGAATGTTATGATTCAAAAGGTAAAGGTCAACCTGAGATTATTGAGAAAGCTAGAAAATGCGAGGCTTTTGGAGCGGAAGTTGTACAATTATCTGTAGGACCTGAGCTTTTCTATACATTTTTAAGACTTTTAGAGGAAACAGGCTACTTTAATGCATCACTCTATACCCCCTTTGGTATCGCTGGTGTTGAAAGTCTTGGCTATGAATTGGCAGAACAAATGAAAGCTCTAGAAGGAAAGTATCCAGATGCAGTAGTGGTAACTAACGCTGGTGGAGGTAATTTAACCGGCACAGCTAGAGGGCTTAAAAAGGCCGGAGCTAATGAGACAGAAATAATAGGAGCCAGCGTTGATTTATCGGGATTACACATGGCTAGTGATGAGCAGTTCAATAAGAAATCATTTACTACTGGGCATACGGGTTTCGGTATACCTTTTACAACATGGCCAGATCGATCAGATGTACCAAGATCTGCAGCTAGACCTTTAAGATATATTGATCGCTATGTAACCATTTCTCAAGGTGAAGTTTTTTATATGACGGAAAGCTTAGCTCAAGTAGAAGGTATGGAAAGAGGTCCTGCAGGAAATACTTCACTAGCTGCCGCATTTGCAATTGCAAAAGAGATGGATGAAGATCAAATCATAGTTGTTCAAGAAACAGAATACACAGGTGCTGGTAAGCATATAGCACCACAATTATCCTTTGCAAAAGAGAATGGAATTGCAGTTTTAGTTGGTGACCCAAAAGATAATATACCTGGACAGAATATTATACTACCAGAAAATCCAGGATTGATTTCTATAAAAAATTTGGATTTAAACCGAATCCGTAAATCCTATATCAAAAATGCACTACATGGAAGGTTGGATGATACACTTTCTGCAAATGAGATGAATTACATCGAAGAGGAGACTAGGGCAGATAGTGACTTTATTAGTCTTGTAATTAATGAATTGAGAAGCGAGTAAATCTAAGTCATGATAATCGAGGAGGTAGAACAGTGGGTAAAACACGTCAAGACGATTTCGAATCAAGAAGACAACATTTAGCAGGGTTAAGTGAAGAAGAATTAGAAAATAAATTTTGGAGTTTAGTTGAACAAATAGTTGATCCGATGATTGATTTAGCTAAAAAAAATACCACACCTAGTATTGAACGTTCTGTGTTATTAAGAATGGGTTTTTCAAGTATAGAATCAAAAGCTATTGTTGATGGCGTTTTAGACAGAGGTTTAATGGGAAAAGGTGCAGGTCATGTTGTTTATCGCGTTGCTAAGGATAATAATTTGACTGTTAGAGAAGCGGGCTTAAAGTTAGCTGAAGGGGATACAGAACTTTGGGATAGCATAGCTAATGTCTTTAAAGGAGGCGGAGAAAATGGAACTAAAGCCTAATGAAAAGTTAAATATAGAGGAGATTTTAGAGGACTTAGAACATTATCATCCTCGTCGCCGTGGTTGGCATTGGCGTGAAAACTGTGGATCAAAAACTATTGGAGATTTTGAATTCTCAGAAGTTAGCGAACCTTTAAAGCAAAGTGAACCCTTGCCAGCTGCTCATTCTTTTAATAGCATTGATCCACAACCATGTAATGTTATTACGACTGAAATAGCTTCTGGCCGTTTTGAAGATGACATTCGTCGTATGCGTATGGCTGCTTGGCATGGTGCAGATCATCTTATGGTTATACGTACAGCAGGTCAGAGTCATTTTGATGGCTTAATAGAAGGAACACCTCAAGGTATTGGTGGTATTCCTATAACTCGTAAACAATTAAGAGCACAGAGGAAGGCTCTGGATTTAATAGAAGATGAAGTAGGTCGTCCAATTAACTATCACTCTTATGTCAGTGGTGTAGCTGGACCAGAAGTTGCTGTTATGTTTGCAGAAGAAGGTGTTAATGGAGCTCATCAAGATCCACAGTACAATGTTTTGTATCGTAATATCAATATGATTCGCTCATTTGTTGATGCAGCAAATGCAAAATGTGTAATGGGCTGGGCTGATATGGCTCAAATCGACGGTGCGCATAATGCTAACGCAACAGCTATGAAAGCTTGGAAAGTTATGCCGGAGCTAATGGTTCAACATGCCATCAATTCATTGTTCTCAGTAAAATCAGGTATTGAGAAAGAAAATATATGTCTATCATCTGTACCACCAACAGCGCCTCCTGCGCCATGTATGAAATTGGACTTACCATATGCAGTCGCACTTAGAGAAATTTTTAAAGAGTATAAAATTCGTGCACAACAGAATACAAAATATATGGGGTCCTCAACTCGAGAAGCTACAGTAACACATACTTTAAATCTAATGATTTCAAAGTTAACACGTGCTGAAATTCAATCAACCATCACACCTGACGAAGGTAGAAATGTTCCATGGCATATTTATAACATTGAAGGAACAAATACTGCTAAGCAAGCGCTTATTGGTATGGATGGGTTAATGGAAATGATTGAGCTGAAGCGTGATAGTGGTTTCTTAGCCGATAAAGTTAGAGAACTTAAAGAAAGAGCAGTCCTATTTGTAGAAGAAATCATTGAAGCTGGAGGGTATTTCCAAGCTGTTGAAGATGGCTTCTTTGTAGATTCTGGTTATTATCCCGAAAGAAATGGAGATGGTATATCCAGACAAATTAATGGAGGAATCGGTGCAGGTTCTGTTTATGAGAGAGACGAGGACTATATGGCACCAGTTACAGCATTCTTTGGTTATAACAATGTGGCACAATATGATGCTGATGCTGTTGATCAACCATCTACACTCATTGATGGTTCTACATTTGAAGAAGCAGAGAAAATTGTCTATATTGATGAATTAGATGAAGAAGATAATGTTAATAAGCGTTTAGAAAAAACAAAAGAACTAAGAGAAACAAGTCAGATTAAGCCAGAGATGGAATGGCAAGGTGACGGTATTGTTCAAATTACAATGATGTTACCCACAGATGAAAGAACTGCCGAGTTTGCAGCCGTTGAAGTAGGTAAGAAGATGGGGCTGGAAGAAGTTGAAGTTATCCACAAAGAAGTTTTACAAATGGCAGAAGGTACTCGTGTAGAGATTAAAGGGAAAGTACCATTCACTATTGATACAGATCAATTGATTATACCTCCTAAACCTGCAATTATGAGTGACGATGAAATTCGTGCAGATATAAAGGAACGTCCTCTTAAAATTGTTGCTGGTACTGTTGGAGAAGATGAACATTCAGTTGGTCTAAGAGAGATATTAGATATTAAACATGGTGGTATAGAAAAGTATGGCATTGAATGTCATTACTTAGGTACATCTGTGCCTGTAGAAAAATTAGTAGACGCGGCTATTGAATTAGGAGCTGATGCTATTTTAGCTTCGACTATTATTAGTCATGATGATATTCATTATAAAAACATGAAGAGGATCCATGAATATTGTATCGAAAAAGGTATTCGTGACCGTATAATGATTGCTTGTGGTGGAACACAAGTAACACCAGAGTTAGCTGTCAAGCAGGGGGTTGATGCTGGGTTTGGTAGAGGATCAAAAGGTGTTCATGTAGCCACATTCTTAGTGAAAAAAAGAAGGAGCATGATGGATGAAGATTGATGCATTAGTGGCTGAAATTGGGAGTACCACAACTGTAATTAATGCATTTCATGATTTAACTTGCCCTTGTCCTAAATTTATAGGACAGGGGCAAGCGCCTACTTCCGTATTAGAAGGAGATGTGAATATCGGTCTTGAAAATGCATTAAAGGATTTAAAGAAGAGTCTAGGTGTCTCTACCATTGATTCAGATGCATTTTTTGCAACTAGTAGTGCTGCTGGTGGGTTAAGAATGACTGTACATGGGCTGGTATATGATATGACAGTAAGAGCTGCAAAGGAGGCTGCTTTAGGAGCAGGAGCCAATATTCATTTTATAACAGCTGGAAAGTTACGACGCTCTGATTTAAAAAAAATTTCTGCGATACATCCTAATATCATTTTGTTATCAGGTGGTGTAGATTACGGTGAGAGGGATACAGCCATAGAAAATGCTGAGCGTCTCCTTGGACTGAATTTAAATCTTCCATTAATCTATGCTGGGAATATTGAAAATCAAGAAGAAATCATAGAAATTTTTGAAGAATCAAATTATGAGCTGCATGTAACCGATAATGTATATCCTAAAATTGACGATCTCAATATAGAACCCACAAGAAGTATTATTCAGAATGTTTTTGAAAAACATATTACAACAGCACCAGGAATGGAGAAAGTCAGAAGTTTTGTCACTTCAAACATCATTCCTACTCCAGGAGCTGTTATGTTAGCAACCAAGCTTATTTACGATTCATTTGGTGATGTCCTTACCTTTGATGTAGGAGGAGCAACAACGGATGTTCATTCTGTTACTTGTGGTAGTGAAGAAATCAATCGCATATTAATTAGTCCTGAACCTAAAGCAAAAAGAACAGTTGAAGGTGATTTGGGTGTCTATGTCAATATGAACAATGTCATTGATTTAATAGGGAAAGAAGAACTAGCTTCATACCTGAATATGAATAGTGAAGAATTGAACCAATTAATAGAGGGCTATAAAGCAGTTCCTCATACTGAGAATGAATTAAAATTTGTTAATCAATTAACAGAAAAGGCTTTAAGCCTTGCTATTAGAAGACATGCAGGTCAAGTTAGGTACTTATATGGAGGAACAGGAAAACGAGCCGTTGCGGAAGGAAAAGACTTAACTAACACAAAATATATTATTGGTACAGGAGGAGCATTAACCCGATTACCTGACAATAAAGCTATTATTGATCGTGTTATAAAGAGTAAAAAAGAAACTGAATTGTTACCTCATGAGGATGTTAAAGTTCTTATTGATAAGCATTACATTATGGCATCTCTAGGTGTACTCTCTAAAAAATATCCTGAAGCAGCATTAGAGCTCTTGAGGCAAAGTTTAGAATTCTAAAAAAGTTTAATTATCACACTAGTTTGGAGGGGGTAAATTGTCTTATCCACAAGTAGTCATTGATCTGAATAAATTGAGGCACAATACCAGTTATTTAGTAGATCTCTGTCATCAAAAAAGTATTCAAGTAGCTGGTGTATCAAAAGTTTTTTGTGCTGACCCAAAAATGGTTAAAGTGATGATGGATAATGGGATTGATTATATAGCAGATTCTAGAATAGATAATCTGAGAAAAATAAAAGATTTCAAAGTACCAAAAATTTTATTAAGACTGCCTATGATTTCTGAAGTTGATGAAGTCGTACGATATTCCGATATTTCTTTAAATTCTGAAGTAGTAACCATAGAAGCACTTAACAGTGCCGCTAAGTTAGCGAAATGTATGCATGAAATCATACTAATGTGTGATATTGGTGATCTAAGGGAAGGTATCTTTGATAAAACTGAGCTAATCAATACAATTCGCTCAGTTTTACAGATGGAAAATATTAAACTCGTTGGTTTAGGTACAAATATAACTTGTTATGGTGGTGTCATTCCAACTCCTGAGGTTTTAGGAAAATTGGTAACAATAAAAGAGAAAGTTGAAAATACTTTCAATCTCCAATTAAATATTATATCAGGAGGTAATTCAAGTAGTATAGAATTATTAAAAAAAGGAGAAATGCCGAAGGCTATAAACCATCTTCGTTTAGGGGAATCAATTATTTTAGGAAGAGAAACAGCCTTTGGGAATCCGATTTCAAATACTTTTGATGATTGTATGTTGCTAAAAGCTGAGATCATTGAATTGAAGGAAAAACCGTCAGTGCCAATTGGTGAGATTGGTATGGATGCCTTTGGAAAGGTACCAGAATTTGTTGATAAAGGGATTCGAAAAAGAGCTATATGCGCCGTTGGGAAACAGGATGTTGACTTAGCAGATATTATACCTATAGATAAGTGGGTTGATATTTTAGGTGGAAGTAGTGATCATTTAATCGTTGATGTAACGGATAGTAAAAGAGACTATAAAGTTGGAGACATCATGACTTTTAAACTAACTTACGGTAGTATACTTAGCCTGATGACCTCAGCATATGTTGATGTTCAATATATATAACTTAAACTTACTCGTTAAAAAGTGATTAATAAAATGAATTGTCCTAGGAAGTTTTAGATACTAATATGCAATAGTAAGACTTAAATGTGACTATTTACAGATATAAAATTGCTGATATCATTTTGGGGGGATATTGATGCTTACTAATGATGCATTTCGTCCAACTTGGGCTGAGATAGGGCTTGAAGCATTGGCACATAATATAAAAGAAGTCAGAAGACTAATTGGTAAAGCTAAAAAATGTTGCGCTGTAGTCAAAGCTGATGCTTATGGTCATGGAGTTGTTGAGGCAGCTAAGGTTTTTATGGAGAATGGTGCAGATTATCTAGCTGTTGCTACATTATCAGAGGCTCTTGAATTAAGACATCATTTCTTAGAGATGCCAATTTTGATTTTAGGGTATACACCGAATAGTCAATTAATTGAAGTTGTTGACCATCATATTACCCAAACAATTTATAATAAAGAAATGGGAGAAGTCCTATCTTCTTATGCACAATTGCTTAATAAAAGCGTAAAAGTTCATATTAAAGTGGATACTGGAATGAGTCGATTAGGTTTTCAAGTTAATGAAAAGAACATGGAAACAATCTTAGCAATTTCTAAGTTACCTTCCATAGAGATTGAAGGGATATTTACCCATTTTGCTAGAGCTGATGAAGCAGATAAAGGATATACTCACCAACAGTTTGAAGAATATCAAAAAATAGTTCAAGAACTAGAAGTTAAGGGGCTTAGAATACCTATTAAGCACGTTGCTAACAGTGCAACAATAATTGACTTACCTGAATATCATTTAGATATGGTTAGAGCAGGTATTATGCTATATGGTCTTTATCCTTCAGATCAAGTAAAAAAAGAGAATGCCAACTTAAAACCAGCAATGAGCCTGAAGACTAAGCTCTCAAATGTTAAGTTTGTTGAGAAAGGTCAAGGTATAAGTTATGGACATATTTATCATGCAGAAAAAAAGGTTGTTATCGGGACTTTACCTTTAGGGTATGCTGATGGATTTACCAGATTACTTTCAGGAAAAAGTTTTGTAGGTATCAGGGGAGTATCTTATCCTTTAGTAGGGCGGATATGCATGGATCAATGCATGGTTTTATTAAAGGATGATTGGTTGGAGATTGGAGAAGAAGTTCATATCTTTGGGAATGGTAGTCATGGAGAGCCTCACATAGATGAAGTTGCAAATATTATAGGGACAATTAATTATGAGATCGTTTGTATGGTGGGGAGAAGAGTGCCTAGAGTCTATGTAAGACAAACAGAAATCATTGGTATAAAGGACTATTTAAAAATAAAGAATAGATAACTCATTAATATCATTTATTTAAGAAATGTACTGAAAATAGTACGTTTCTTTTTTTGCTTATAATTCTGAAAAGTACTAAGCGAAGAAGGTATACTGGAATAATTTAGTATATAGAGATAAAAGTTGTAATAATAAAGATGATATGGTATAATGTATTAAAAATTACATAAAATAACAAGTTGATAATAATCTCATAGACTATGAGGTTACTATAAAGGCAAAGTGAGATTCTTAATCAATTAAGAGTTTGACTAAAGGGGTTAATAAAGAAATAGAAAATTGCTTTGCAAACATATAAAAATAGGAGGGTTCGTATGTTAAAAAAAGGGCTATCATTAATGATCGTGTTGATCATGCTGACTACAATGCTTATGGCTTGTAATTCTACAGAGACTTCAAGTGGTGAAGACAATTGGAAAATTGGTGTTATCACAGGTACTGTTACTCAAAACGAAGAAGAATACAGGGCTGCTGAAGCTGTTTTAGCTAAGTATGGTGAAGAGCATGTTATCTTACAAACTTATCCAGATAACTTTATGGATGAGCAAGAAACTGTTATCTCCAACATCACTGGTGTAGCTTCTGATCCAGATGTTAAAGCACTTGTTATTTGTCAAGGTATACCAGGTACATCAGCAGCAATTGATAAAGTAAAAGAGCTTCGTGGTGATGATTTATTAATCATTGTTGGTACTTCTGGTGAAGATCCAAACATGATCTCTGAAAGAGCAGATATCTGCTTCCAAATGGATGAAATCGGTATGGGAACTGCAGTCCCAGAACAAGCTAAAAAGCTTGGAGCAGAAGTGTTTGTACACTATTCATTCCCAAGACATATGTCTTATGCGTTATTAGCAGCCCGTAGAGATTTAATGAAAGAAAAATGCGATGAATTAGGTATTGAATTTGTTGACGCAACTGCTCCAGACCCAACGGGTGATGCAGGTACAGCTGGTGCACAACAATTTATTTTGGAAGATGTACCTAAGATGATAGAGCAATATGGGAAAAATACTGCCTTCTTCTCAACAAACTGTGCAATGCAAACACCATTAATAAAAGCTTCTTTTGATGAAGGTGCAATTTATCCTCAACCCTGTTGTCCATCTCCATATCATGGATTCCCAAATGCATTGGAAATTACAGTAGAAGGTCATGAGGGGGATATTCCTTACATCTTAAATGAAATCAGTAATATATATGCTGAAGCTGGTATTTCAGGCAGAGCTTCTACATGGCCAGTTCCCGTTAATATGATGTACGTTGAAGCTGGTGCTGATTATGCAGTGAAATGGATTAATGGTGAATTTGAAGAAAAACTTAATGTTGAAGAAGTAATAAAATCTTTCAATGTATATGTTGAAAGTGTTACTAAAACAGATGAAATTAAATTAAATGTTGTCCCATTGGTTGAAAACGATAAAGAATTCGATAATTACCTCATGGTATTATGTGATTTCTATGATTTCTAAGATGTGAATGCTAAGTAGGTTGCTAGGTTTTGCTTAGCAACCTCTTCTATTCTTATTGGCTAAGTTAGAATGAAAATACTTCATCTAATTGGAGGGGGAAAAAACGTGTACAATGACTATTTACTTGAGATGAGAGGCATTACAAAAGAGTACTATGGAAATGCAGTGCTTAAAGATGTTGAACTCATCTTAGGACCAGGAGAAATCCATAGTTTAGTTGGGGAAAACGGAGCAGGGAAGTCGACATTGATGAATATACTATTTGGAATGGACGTCATACATTCCACTGGTGGATTTGATGGTACGGTTAAATTTGGAGGTAAGAATATTTCTATAAAATCACCAAAAGAAGCAATGGAATTAGGGATCGGTATGGTTCATCAAGAATTCATGCTCATACCCGATTTTTCTGTAACAGAAAATATTAAACTCAACCGCGAAATTACAAAAGCTAACCCTGCTAGTGCTGTATTTGGTAAAAAACTTAATACTGTTGATTTTGAAAACATGGGTCATGATGCTAGAAATGCTTTAGATACATTAGCAATGGACATCGATGAATGGGTAAGGGTAGAAGGACTACCTGTAGGGCATATGCAGTTTATAGAAATCGCTAGGGAGATCGATAAAGAGAATATCCGCTTATTGGTTTTTGATGAGCCAACGGCTGTATTAACTGAATCAGAGGCAGAGAATTTACTAGAAGCTATTAAAAGATTAGCTTCTAAAGGAATTGCTATTTTATTCATTAGTCATCGCCTTGATGAAGTCATCGAAATATCCGATTATATTACTGTTTTGAGAGACGGTGAATTGGTTACTTGTAAAACCTCTAAAGAGACATCTGTAGAAGAACTTGCTGAATGGATGGTAGGTAGAAAGATAGCATTATCGAAAAAGGAAACCAGCCTTAGTGATAAGGATGAAATTATATTAGACATTAAAGGCTATACAGTAGACATGCCTGGTGAAAAAGTAAAAGGAATAGATCTCCAAGTAAGAAAAGGAGAAATTTTAGGGATAGGTGGATTAGCTGGTCAAGGTAAACTTGGTATTGCCAATGGGCTTATGGGGATGTATCCATCTACTGGTGAAGTTGTCCTTAACGAGAAATTAATTACAGCTAGAGATACAAAGAGCATGTTAAACAGTGGAATATCATTTGTGTCAGAAGATAGAAAGGGTGTAGGGTTAATTTTGGATGATTCCATTGAAATGAATATGGTAATAACTGCTCTAAATATTCAAGACAAATTTCTATATAATTTTGGCTTATTTAAACTTCAAAAAAGCGGTGCGATAAGAAGACATGCACTTGAAATGATTGAGGATTTAGATATTAGATGTACGGGGCCTAGACAGTACGCTGGTAGTTTAAGTGGTGGTAACCAGCAAAAGGTATGTATAGCGAGGGCTTTGACACTAGAACCGGATATTCTTCTCATATCGGAACCAACTAGAGGGATCGATATAGGAGCAAAAAAACTAGTTTTAGATTTACTAGTTGATTTGAATAAAAAGCGTAATATGACCATTATTATGACTTCCTCTGAGTTAGCAGAGTTAAGAAGCGTTGCAGATAGAATAGCCATTATTAGTGAAGGGAAAATAGCTGGTGTTCTTGAACCTGATGCTTCAGATAAGGAGTTTGGTTTATTGATGGCAGGACGTATAAATCAAGCTGAAAAGGAGGGGGCATAACATGAGTGCATACGCAAAAACAGCAATCAAAAAAATAGGTATACCTCGGTTAATCATTACGAGTTTATTCATATTCGTACTTATTATGGGGTTTGTAATTCAATTACCCATGGGTCTTTTGTTCGGTGATATATTACAACGATTTGGTATGTTTGGTATTTTAGTGTTGGCAATGGTACCATCCATTCAGGCCGGGACAGGTCCCAACTTTGCTTTGGCTATAGGTATTATATGTGGTCTATTAGGAATTATTATTAGTATCGAATTAGGTTTTATAGGGCTTTTGTGTTTTGTTATGGCCATTCTGATATCTTTACCCATTGCTATTATATCAGGTGTTTTATATGGTAAGTTGCTTAATGCGGTAAAAGGTGCAGAGATGACCATTGCAACCTATATCGGATTCTCAGTTGTTTCGCTCATGTGCATTGGTTGGGTTGTGTTGCCTTTTACAGAGGGAACAATGCTGTGGCCTATTGCTGGTAAGGGGTTGAGATTGACATTTACCCTCGAGAACACTTTTGGTCAAATTCTTGATAATTTCTTAGCATTTTCTATAGGAGGTGTTGAAATACCAACAGGATTAATACTTTTCTTTTTGGTAACGTGTTTTGTTGTTTTTCTATTTACTAAAAGTAAGATGGGTACATTAATACTTGCGGCAGGGAAAAACCCAAAATATGCGGAATCCTCTGGTATTAATATTGATCGTGGTAGAATAGTGGCGAGTATTGTTTCTACAGTACTTGGGGCAATAGGGATTATCGTATTTTCTCAGAGTTATGGATTTGTTCAATTATATACAGCACCACTCATGATGGCTTTTCCAGCCGTTGCTGCTGTTTTAATTGGAGGTGCCACAGCAAAGCGGGCAAAGATATCCCATGCTATTATCGGTGTGCTTCTATTCCAAGGATTATTAACATCTGCGTTACCTGTTGCCAATGTAATTTTTCCAGAAGGGAACTTATCTGAAATTATTCGGATGGTCGTTCAAAATGGTATTATTCTATACGCGCTAACCAAAGTGGATGGAGGTAATTGATATGGCAGAGGTGAAATTTGAAATTAACAAAGATATTAATAATTCAAGATGGGGAAAGCTTCAAAAAATAGTGATTCAAAATATTGTAACCATTATATTTGTGATGTTAGCCATAGCGGGTATAATGCTGTCTGAGTTATCTGTTACATTTATCGCAAATGAATTAATAACTCGTATAACAAGAAATCTCTTCCTTGTATTGTCTCTTATTATACCAATTATAGCAGGTATTGGTTTGAATTTCGGTATTGTTGTTGGAGCAATGGCAGGGCAAATGGCGTTAATTGCTGTAACGTACTGGGGAATTTCAGGTATACCAGGTTTTGCTCTTTGTGTTGTTGTAGCAACTCCAATTGCAATCTTGTTTGGTTATCTAACAGGTAAGCTCTACAATAATACAAAAGGGCAAGAGATGATTGCTGGTCTTATCTTAGGTTACTTTGCAAATGGAATCTATCAGTTCATCTTCCTATTCTTAGCCGGAAATGTCATCCCGATGAAGGATTCGGTTATGATTAAACCTGACGGTATTGGACTTCGTAATACAATTGCCTTAAATGGCGATGGTGTGATGGATGGTGCAAATGACGGTATTAAGTATGCTATTGATGGCATTATTAGATTTGATTTGTCACTTATACTAATTATATTTGCAGTAGCTTTAATCCTATTAAATATCTATAGAATGGTGAGAAAAAAAGGGTACGGTCGTGAGGCTAATAATACAAGATTCGCTTTTAATATTGTTATTGCTATAGTTGTTATTATTGGTTCACTAGCTATGATGTTTTTAAATCTTGGAAGCGTAAGTCAAATTGGTGGTTTAAAAATACCAGTAGTAACATGGTTAATTATCGCTTTATTATGTCTCTTTACGGTATGGATTTTGAAGACTAAGCTTGGGCAAGATTTTAGGACCATTGGACAAAGTCAACACATTGGTAAAGTGGCAGGAATCAATGTCAATCGAACACGTATTATTGCTGTTATTATATCAACGGTACTAGCTGCCTGGGGGCAAATAATTCTCCTTCAAAACATAGGTACCATGAATACTTATGGTAGCCATAGGCAGGTAGGTATGTTTTCTGTAGCAGCAATATTAATTGGAGGAGCGTCTGTAAGTAAAGCTAATATTAAGCATGCTATCCTTGGTGTTATCTTGTTCCAATCTGTATTTATTGTATCACCAACTGCTGGCAAAACTTTATTTGGTGATGCTCAAATTGGTGAGTTCTTTAGAGCGTTTGTCGTTTACTTTGTTATTGGGCTTTCATTAGGATTACATGCATGGAAGAAGAGAAAGTTACAGAATATTTAATATAGAGCTCTCTTATCTCAGAAGAAAAGCATTTCGTTATTAGACACCCGTCTTTCACGTAATGCTTTTTCTATTCTATATCTATTCTAAGGTGTATTTAGTTATTTTTTTGCACATATTATAAATGATTAGAATTTATAGAAAGAGGTGCTGTATGAAAAATATTATGGATAAAATAGAGCGGGTTCACTATACATCATTTACCTATGATACGATTAATGAAAAAAATCTGCATATGACAGACATGCAACAAAAAGGATATGAGTGTCTAGAAAATTTTGAGGATGAGAAACAAGCTACATTCAGAAAGTTCTTAGAGGAATAATTTTAGATACATTTTTGATTTTACTGCCAATTATATGATATAATCTATAGTTAAGTATGGAATTATTTTAGTTTTTTTTAGCAATATGATAACCATAGCTCGTTAATGCTATGGTGGTAAAATGAATGGTGGTAAAGATGAAGATTGGAATTTTTGATTCAGGAATTGGCGGTATAACGGTATTAAAACAAGCTATTGAAAAATTACCCATGGCGGACTTTATATATTATGCAGACACATTAAATGTACCCTATGGTACAAAATCATCAGAGCAAGTTAAAGGTTATGTTGATGATGTGGTAAGTTTTCTTATGGCGAGGGACATTGAAGCTCTTGTAATAGCTTGTAATACTGCAACAAGTATTGCAGTTAGGGATTTAAGGAATAAATATAATATTCCGATTATTGGAATGGAACCTGCTATTAAGCCTGCCATAAGAGAGGGCAATACCAAGAAAGTTCTTGTACTAGCAACTGAATTGACGTTAAAGCAGGCTAAGTTTAAAGAATTGGTCTCATCAATGGGAGCTAATGAGAGAATCACAGGGATACCAGCTCCAAGATTGGTTGAATTTGCTGAGAAGGGGCAAATTCATACTTCTGAAGTGTTGGGTTATTTAGAAGAGATCTTTAAAAATATTAACTTCAATGAGTATGAGTACATGGTTCTTGGTTGCACTCATTTCATTTACTTTAAGCAGGCTATACGAAAGATAGTGCCTGAGCATATGAAGATTATTGATGGTAATCAGGGAACCACCAAACATTTATTTAACTTAGTGAAGGATAAGTATACAGACATTGAGAATAAAGGTAGTGTGAAGTTTTTTTACGATGGTATATTGGATGAAAAAGGTGATGTATTAAGGCGTTATCTTCAAATATTAGAAGATTAAAAGTACTATGATTGAAGGTGGATGTATTCACCTACATAAAAGAGATTAGAATATAGATGAAGGTGAGGAAAGGATTTTTGTTAAAAATAAGAAAGAGTAAAGACTCTTTATCTAGGGGTTTAATTAGTCTATTAAGTGTCCTTAACCTTTTCATGTTTGTTATTTTAGGACCAACATTTGGTGTTATCTTTTTTACATTTTTAAACCTTCTTTACATAATGAAATACGTTCTAGATTACTGGATTAAGAGATGTGATTCTAAGGTTTTAAGATTGATAAGAAGTGTATATCTAAGCTTAATTATAATATTTGCGTTAAGTTTTATAATAGTAGAAAGTCTTATCATTAGTAATATGCATTCCCAAGTAGACGCAACTGAGCATGATATCATTGTAGTTCTAGGAGCCGGTTTGAATGGAGATCAGGTTACTAATCGATTAAAATCTAGATTGGATAAAGCCCTTGAACTCATTGACAACAATCCAGAATTAGAAGTTCTTGTTTCAGGTGGACAAGGTCCTGATGAAAAGGTAACAGAAGCTCATGCAATGAAAAGTTATCTTATCAATGAAGGTGTAGATCCAACGCATATCTTAGTTGAGGAATTATCAACATCAACTTATGAGAATCTTTTATTCTCAAAAGAAATTTTAGATGCTAAACTGATTGATAAATCAATTATTATAGTAACTAGTGATTATCATACCTATAGAGCATCTTATATCTCTAAGAAAATTGGTTTAGATGTGGTTACAGCACCAAGCCATAGTCCAGCCATGATTAGGGTTAACTATATGCTAAGAGAGTATTTTGTAGTCATTAAAGATTGGCTGAAATTAAGTTTAATAGCATGAAACGTAGATAATATTTAACTCAGGAGGAGAAAGTTATGTTACAGTTAACAAAAGAGCAAAAGGATAAATTAATGGAAGATATTATTCAATTTTTTGATGAAGAAAGAGACGAAGAAATAGGCATAATAGCAGCTAGTACTGTTCTTGATTTCTTTTTAGAAGAATTAGGTGATAAAATCTATAATAAAGGGTTAGATGATGCTAAGACATGGTTTAGCCATCAAATGGAGAACATGGAATCAGATTTTTATAGTTTATATAAATAATTATGTTATTAGAAAGTCTTAACCCCCTGTTCGGTAGACAATTGTTAATATATGGTGTAAAATGTTGTTAATGATTGAACAACTACAAACCATTGTTAGGGGGAGCGAGTGTTGTCTTATTTGAATGCTAAAGATAAATATAGACACTTATTGAAGTGCTATAGTAAATTTGACCATGATGATTGTGACTTGGAGTTTGAATACGTTTACGATGGTAATTTACGAACGTTAATTGACGAGTTTAATTTACTTTCAGTAATTGCTGAAGGCAATCAATGGGAGCAAGTTAAGAATATGCTTAAGTGGGTCAGTGATACCTTTATCTGGGATGGAAGTACTATGGATATTCCTAATAGAAAAAATGCAAGAACGATAGCTGAATTGGGAGTCAAAAATGGTACGAACTGTTGGTTGCTATCAGTAATGATGGCAGAATTTCTTTTAGCAATAGGCTTTAAAGCCAGGTTTGTAAGATGTTTACCTTTTAATTATAAAGATGGTGATTGTCATGTTGTTGTTCATGTGTACATTGATGATCTAAATAAATGGGTGATGGTGGATCCATCTTTTAATGGTTATGTATTGAATCAGAATAAAATACCAATGTCTTTAATGGAGTTTCGAAAAGCGGTTATGAATGATGATCTGATCATTGTTAATGCAGATTTAAATGAAAATGGTGCACCTCTTGATCATGATGAATACAAGACCTATATGGCAAAAAACCTCTTTCAATTTGAAACCTATCAAACAACAGGGTATGGGTGTGAAAATATCACTAATAATCATCTCATTCGTTTAATAGCAAAAGATTTTGATGGTAACCGATTTACTAGGCAAAATATAAAACATCGACAAATAATCGTGAATGAAATGAATAATGATAGATTGAAGGACTTATTTAAGGTGCATAAGAAAAGAATGAAAAGGGTGAATTACACTAATAACGAACTTTGTTTCTGGAATGTGTGAGCTACCATGAGATTGAAACTATTTAGAACCATAAGTGATGAGAAAATTGCAGTTAACAGTAGTTACATAATAATCAATCATGATAAACAACCAGATAATCTTTATCAATTTCTATTTGATCGACTAGATCGAGGAAGAGTTGATAGTGATGACCCAGTAATGATGAACAATTCGCCTGATAAATTTATTTCCCGTATTCTATCAGGACATCTGGGAGATAAGAAGAGTATTCGAATTTATGAGGCTTTGGATATTGATCAATCCGTAGGAGTGTTAGTTGGGTTAAATGATCATGAAGATAATCGCTTATTTCATATATATTCGTTAGTCGTATTTAAAGAATATCGTCGTAATGGTATTGGGAGGGATCTATTAGGTTGTTGCTTGAATGACTTAATAGAAACCACATATCGAGAAGTTACTATAGATGTTTATGACAAAAATTGGGGAGCTGTAAATCTTTATAAGCAACTTGGTTTTTTTGAGAAAAAATCTTCTTAGTCATGGATTTCCAACAAAATTATTGCATATAAATTGAAAAAGTGCTTGCTTTTTATAAAGAGATATATTACAATACAATCTATAAATGAACAAGAATTAACTAAAAGTTAATAAAATAATGATATTCTCGTATAAATCGGTAATAGGGTCCGATGTTTCTACAAACTGCCATAAACAGTTACAGGCTACGGGGGATATTTCGTTGAATGGAGATTGGCATAGTGAAGTACGCTAAGAGATGTATTTTGCTTTACTGATTTAAATAGAAGTGTGATGTTCTCACTTTCATCTAATTTGCGATAGAATCCTGCCGGTGGCAGGATTTTTTTATTTTAACAACCAAAAGAAAGGTTGTAACGTAACTGCTTTTGTTTTGTGTGTAGGATTACATATT
Source organism: Vallitalea okinawensis (assembly GCF_002964605.1). NCBI lineage: Bacteria > Bacillati > Bacillota > Clostridia > Lachnospirales > Vallitaleaceae > Vallitalea > Vallitalea okinawensis. The sequence continues at coordinate 11,012 of NZ_PQDH01000008.1, read as the reverse complement.
AAATCGGGTTCTTTCATGAAGAGATAGGGAGAGGGATCAGCGGTGAAATTATTAAAGGATAAGATCCTTGAAGAGGGTCGGGTAGTTGGGGAAGATATTTTAAAGGTAGATTCCTTCCTTAATCATCAAATTGATGTAGAGTTGCTAAAAGAGATAGGAAAAGAATTTAAAAACAGGTTTAATAATAAGAAAATTACGAAAATTATTACAATTGAGGCTTCTGGCATTGCCATCGCTACCTTAGCAGCTCAATATTTTAATGTTCCTGTTGTATTTGCTAAGAAAACAGAATCAAGAAATTTAGATAATGACACTTATGAAAGTCAAGTTCATTCATTCACGAAAGGTATTACATACAGTATTAAAATATCCAAACGTTATTTAAATGAAGAAGATCATGTTCTGATACTTGATGATTTCTTAGCTAATGGACAAGCTGCTTTAGGCTTAATCGATCTTGTAAATCAATCTAAAGCAGTTGTAGAGGGAATTGGTATAGTCATTGAAAAAGGATTTCAGCAAGGTGGTAATCTTATACGTGCTAAGAACATTCAACTGGAATCTCTAGCAATACTTCAATCATTTGAAGAAAAGCAAATAAGATTTAAGTAATATTAATAATATTTTTTATAGAAAATCTAGGAGGGTACATTAAGAATGAAGAAATTTATTTGCATTATTCTAACATTAACATTACTCGTAAGTCTTGTAGGTTGTAATACAACAGGGCAAGCGGAAGAAACGACTGTAGGTTTTATATATGTTGGTCCAATTGGTGATGGTGGCTGGTCATACGCTCATGATCAAGGTCGCCAGTATTTAGAGCAAGAGTTAGGTGTCAAAACCATTTACGTAGAATCTGTTCCTGAGAATCAAGAGGTTGAACAAGTTATTAAAGATATGGTTGATCAAGGTGCAAGTATTATTTTTGCTACTAGTTTCGGTTATATGAATTATGTCAAGGATATGGCTACAGAATATCCAGAGGTAACGTTCTTCCATTGTTCAGGTTATGAGTCAGCAGAAAATATGGCAAACTATTTTGGAAGAATGTATGAACCTAGATATTTATCTGGTAAGGTAGCTGGTTTAAAAACTGAGACAAATAAAATTGGTTATGTAGCAGCTTTTCCAATTCCTGAAGTTATTCGTGGTATAAATGCTTTTACTTTAGGTGTACAGTCAGTTAATCCTGAAGCAGAAGTAGAAGTTGTCTGGACGTCAACTTGGTATGATCCAGCTAGTGAAAAAGAAGCCGCAGTAGCCTTATTAGACAATGGTTCAGATGTTATTGCGCAGCATCAAGATACTGCTGGTCCTCAACAAGCTGCAGAAGAAAGAGGTGCTTTTTCAATTGGTTATAACACTGACATGAGTGCTATGGCACCAGAAGCTTACATGACAGCGCCTGTTTGGAACTGGGGCCCATATTATGTGGAACAAGTAAAAGCAGTACAAGAAGGAACTTTTGAATCACATGCTTATTGGGGTGGTATGAATGAAGGCGTAGTAGAACTAGCTGAACTTACAGAATTAGCTCCAACTGAAGCAAAAGATATAATAACAGAAGCAACAGAGAGTATTAAAGATGGTTCTCTTACGATTTTTGAAGGACCATTGAAAGACAATAGCGGCGAATTAAGAGTTGAAGAAGGAGTAACTTTAACTGACGAAGAATTACTAGGTATGAATTGGTTTGTTGAAGGTGTAATTGGGAAAGTTGAATAATTGAGAGGTTAAATAGATGATGCCAACGATTGCAGTAGAAATGAAAAAAATCTCTAAGTCATTTGGTTCTGTAGTAGCTAATACAGACGTAGATCTGGACATTAAAGTAGGAGAAGTACATGCATTACTTGGTGAAAATGGTGCTGGAAAAAGCACATTGATGAACATGCTATCAGGGCTTTATGCTCCTGATAGCGGTTCTATTTTTATACACGAAAAAGAGGTTTATCTCAATTCACCAAAAGATGCCATTAGAAACAAAATAGGTATGATTCATCAGCACTATAAATTAATCGAAGTGATGAGTGCTGCAGAGAATATTTCCTTGGGTAAAGGTCGGCAACTATTTGTTAATCAAAGAAAAATAGAAAAAGAAATAGCTGATATTTCAAAGAAATATGGTTTGCAAATTGATCCTAATAAACGTATTAAAGACATGTCCATAAGTGAAAAGCAAACAGTTGAAATTATCAAAGTGTTATATGGAGGGGCAGATATTCTGATTCTTGATGAACCGACAGCAGTATTAACGCCACAAGAAACAGAGATGCTTTTTCATATCATTCATAAAATGAAAGAAAAAGGTTGTGCCGTTATCATAATCACGCATAAGCTAAACGAAGTAATGGCTATAAGTGATCGAGTAACTGTACTTAGAAAAGGTAAAAATGTAGGTACAGTTAAAACATCTGAGACGACACCAAAAGCATTAACAGATTTGATGGTGGGAGAATCTGTGGATTTAGAAATTCTCAGAGGAGAAAAATCTCCTACTAGCGAGAAACTAGAAATCATGAATCTTTCAGCTAAAGATGTAGATGGAGTAAGTGTACTAAAAGAAATTACCTTTGATCTATGTGGTGGAGAAATATTAGGTGTGGCTGGTGTTGCTGGTAGTGGACAAAAAGAGCTATGCGAAACAATAGCTGGGCTATATCCTGTATCAACAGGTCAAATTCTTTATAATGGTGTTAATATTGTAGGCTTATCACCTCGTCAAATTAATGATAAGGGGATTAGTATGAGTTTTATCCCTGAGGATAGACTGGGAATGGGTCTAGTAGCATCTATGGATATGGTGGATAACTATCTTCTGAAGAATTATTATAAACAACAAGGACTCTTTATAACGAGAAAACCATCTGCTCACCAGTGCGAAAAGATGGTTGAAGAATTAGCTATCAAAACCCCTAATATACACACTCCTATACGTCAGTTATCAGGAGGGAACATACAAAAAGTGCTTCTTGGAAGAGAAATTAAATCCAATCCACATTTTTTAGTAACTGCTTATGCTACAAGAGGTTTAGATGTTGGATCTTCTCATTTAATATATGACTTGCTCAACCATCAAAAATCTAAAGGTGTAGGTGTGTTGTACATTGGTGAAGATATTGATGTTCTTTTAGAATTATGTGATCGCATCATGGTCTTATGTGATGGAGAAATAACTGGTATCGTTTCAGCAGATGAAGCGACGAAAGAAGAAATAGGTTTAATGATGGCAGGTAAGAAGACAGAAAGAGAGGATTCACCATGTTAAAGCTAGTCAAAAGAAGTGATATGAATACTAAAAGGGCTTTTATCATCAGAGCCTCTGCAGTTTTTCTTGCACTCATTATATCCGCATGTTTTATACTCTTGCTGGGTCATAACCCATTAGAGGTTTATATTGCTCTTATTGATGGAGCTTTTGGCAGTTGGTATAGAATTCAGGATACTATTACCATAGCTATACCTTTGATTATTACCTCCCTAGGAATATTGATTGCTTTTAAGATGAAGTTTTGGAATATTGGTGCTGAAGGACAGATTTGCATGGGAGCTTTTTTGGCCAGTTACTTTGCTCTTTCCTTCAATCATCTTCCAAAACCATTATTGCTATTAATCATGTTCTTTGGAGGGATTATTGGTGGAGGATTATGGGCACTTATTCCGGCTTACTTAAAAGTTCGATTTGGTACGAATGAGACTATTATAACGTTGATGCTTAATTATATTGCTATAAAATGGGTTACTTATCTTCAATATGGTCCTTGGAAAGATCCAGATTCAATGGGATTTCCAAAGATAGCCGATTTCACTGATAATGCTTTACTACCAGAAGTCTTTGGTATACACATAGGATGGATTATTGCTATCGCTCTTGTTATTATCGTTTATTTATTTATACATCATACGAAGATGGGTTACGAGGTATCGGTAGTAGGTGAAAGTCAAGACACTGCAAGATATGGTGGCATCAATGTCAAACAAATCATACTTAAAGCATTGTTTATCAGTGGAGGATTATGCGGTATTGTTGGCATGATTCAGGCATCAGGAGTAGATGGAACACTTTCTGTTGATATCACTTCTGGATACGGTTATACGGCTATCATAACAACATGGTTATCAGGTTTAAACTCAGCTGTGATCATTCCAGTTTGCGTTCTTTTTGCAGCTCTTACTAAAGGAAGTTCTTTTATACAGATCTCTTTTATGATTCCTCAATCAGCCGCTGAAATACTTCAGAGTATGATTCTCTTCTTTGTTTTAGGTAGTGAACTATTCATTCGTTATCGTATTGAGAGAAGAAAAGCTAAAAAGGAGGTGTATTAAGTGGATATATCCTTTTTTACAGCTGCTGTTGTAGCTGGAATGCCATTACTCTTTGCTACCTTAGGTGAGATTATGACGGAACGTTCAGGTCATCTCAACCTTGGTGTTGAAGGTATGATGCTTATGGGGGCTGTTGCTGGATTTGGAGCTGGTTTTTATACGAGTAATCCTTTAATAGCTTTATTAGCAGCAGCTTTAGTAGGAGCTTTAGGTGCATTGATTTATGGTTTTTTAACCATTACATTAAAAACAAATCAAGTTGTTACAGGTCTAACTTTAACGATTTTTGGTACTGGATTGTCAAGCTTTTTAGGCCAGAGTTTTATTGGGGAGAAAATGCCTGATAGGATTATCACTTTCTTTACACCTATAAAGATTCCTTTATTAAGTGAGATTCCTGTAGTAGGTCCCATATTATTTAGTCAAGATGTATTTATCTACATGGGTTATGTGATAACATTAATCTTAGGATTTTATCTTTATAGAACGAGATTTGGTCTCAATCTTCGATCAATCGGAGAAAATCCTAGTGTTGCAGATACTGTAGGGATTCATGTTGATTTGTATAAATATGTTCATGTCCTATTGGGAGGAGCGTTATGTGGGCTTGGTGGTGCCTACTTATCTATAGTAGACGTGCCTCAATGGACTGAAGGTATAACAGCAGGGAGGGGATGGATTGCCATTGCACTTGTAATTTTTAGTGGATGGAACCCCTATAAAGCAATTCTTGCAGCATTTGTTTTTGGTGGTCTAAATATACTAGGTTTTAGAATTCAACATTTGAATATCTCACAAAGCCTTTTAGATGCCTTACCCTATTTAGCCACTATCATTATACTGGTAGTCAGCTCTATGCGAAATTCCAGTAAACAATCACCACCAGCTAATCTTGGTAATGCTTATTTTCGAGAAGAGCGATAGATTATGGAAGGCTGTCTCTAATCAAATAGAGACAGCCTTTTTAATAATTCATAAATAGTTTCTGAACCAAATTCCATGGCTTCAACAGGTATACGCTCATCAGCACTGTGTATAAGTTTTGAGAAGTTAATCTCTTCTGGCAATATCATTGGGGTAAAGCCATAAGTTTGGATACCAAGTTTCGAAAAATAACGGGCGTCGGTAACACCGCATCCTACAAAGGGTATGGGAATTGCTTCAGAATCAAAATCACAAAGTACACTTGATAGGGTATTAAATAGATCCATGTTAACAGAATCAGGTCCAGGATAATAAAAAGTCACTTCAAATTCATGTTCTGAACCCAGGAGTGCGTTTAATTCACTTACTAAATCGTCGGGTTTATAACCTGGTAATAAACGCCCATCAAATTCTAAAGTAATTTCACTAGGGATTACATTAATTTTGTTACCACCCTTGACGATAGTGGCATTAACCGTATTATGTAGTAGAGGATCAAATAAATAGCCATTTGAACCTAAAAGATTTAAGACCTTATTGCTCATTCCAGTATTTAATAATTGCCTTAGGACTTTATTTGCTGGAAATGACATATTTGATGAGAGGGCTTCAATCATCTGTTTAACAGGTGGTGTAATATGTACAGGTAGTCGTTTGGTATTCAGGCGTTCAAGTACGTAAGCAAGCTTTGCCATAGCACCATCTCGTATGGGCATTGAACCGTGACCACCTGGACCTTTTATAATAGTTTTTAAAGCACATTTTTGCTTCTCTGAAATCATAATAGGATAAAACCTTTTATGATCCATGTGAAGTGTAAAGCCGCCAATTTCGCCAATAGCAAATTGAACATCTTCAAACAGTTCAGGGTGTTCTTCTACCATGTATCTTGCCCCATAATAACCTTCATCTTCTTCATCTGTAACAATACATAATATAATATCACCAGATGGTGTTAATGCTTCAACTTTTATACGAAGAAATGCAGCTATCATCATAGCCAGGGCGCCTTTCATATCTAAAGCACCACGTCCCCAAACACAACCATCCTTAATTCTCCCTTCAAAAGGTGGGACCTGCCAGTTCTGATTTTCGGTAGTTACCACATCAATATGACCGTACATGAGAAAGGGAGGGGCTGAACCATTACCCTTTATTCTTGCATAAAGGTTTTGGCGTTCAGTTTTTCTTCCGAAGGTTTTCACTTCAATATGCGCTTTTTCAAGTAGATCCATTATATACATGATGCTCTCTGTTTCATTCCCAGGAGGATTTGTGGTATTAAAACGAATAAGATTCTGTAAAAGCTTGGCTGGGTTTTTGTAAATGAACACGTCTTTGCTATAGTTAGTCATTCTAAATATCTCCTTTCTAGTCAGATATTATTGAATCAGCATTTTGGGGTAAGAATTTATTATACAGTAATGCTTCTAAACGTTCCAATTCTTTAATTTCTTTGTTAGTAAAACCGTGAGGATTTTCACCCATTTCTAATTGTTTCATCATGGATCTAAAGTTAAGTAAGCGATAATCAGACTTACCAGCTATAAAAGGACGAGCCCATGTATAGGTTGGTAATATCTTTAGATTTGTAATTTTAGTAATACTAGCATCATTTTGCATCCCTTTGGAAATTTGAAGTTTAAGGATGGCTGTTAATCTAGAATTTTTACTAAAGGCATTGTAAGACACTAACTCTCCTAAAGAATAAATGATAAAACCTTCTTTCTTATGCTTGGAGTAGGGGTCCACAAAGCTATATTTCTCCATAGGCTGTAATACATGGGGATGTCCACCTAAAATAATATCTACACCACATTCCATAATGCGGTGACCCATGTTTATAATGTTTTCAATAGGATAGGTTTCAAACTCAATACTCCAATGAAGCATGGCTACAATAATATCAGCCTTTTTCTCATGTGCAATTTTAATATGCTCTTTAATGAGAGAGATATCTGTATCCGGTTTATTCAACCTAATAACGTTTGTCATGTATTCTTTACCAGGAATGGGTTCGAATCCGTTTAAACAATAAGTGTAGGAAAGAAACGCAATACGAATGCCACCTTGTTCAATGATGGGAATATCTTTTTGCTCTTCTGGGGTTCTTGATGTACCAACATGGGGATAACCCTTGGAATCAAGAAAGTCCAGTGTAGCAATAAGGCTTGATTCACCTTGGTCTAAGCTGTGATTATTAGCAGTCGAGAAGAAATTAATCCCTTTTCCATCCCGGGCATAGCGCTCAAACATTTCTGGACTGGTGTTGAGATTGGGAGCTGTTAGGCACATACTTGGGACGACGCCTAAAGGTTTTGAGGGGTCAAGTGGCGATTCTAAGTTAGCGCAGACGATATCTCCAGAAAAATAGAAGTCTTCAATATCATCCCAAAGGTGTTCGGTACTTTCTGGGTATATAATATCTGAGCAATTTAAGTCACCACCTGCTGTTAAAGTCACTTGTTGATCTACCTTGAATGAATCATTAGGACTAAAATCTAAATTTTGATTAGCAAAATAACTTTCAATATTTTTGCCCTTTTCAGCATTTTCAATCTGCTTAATGACAGCTTTATAAGCCCACCATAATTTTTCACCCAGATCCATGTATAAAAAATTATCTTCATATTCTTGAGAATATTTGTAGCGACTCCCTTTGAAAAAACCAATGATATGTAATAAAGCTTTAATAAGTATCAGTTTAATTCTCATTCAAATCCTCCTGTTCCGTGATGCAATCTAATCCGTTACTTTGATTAATTTTTTCTTATATAACAATCTTGCAGTTAAAATGGATGAAAGTATACAAAGAGGTATGGTTACGGCTGTTGGTAAGTCCCCTACAAGATTTAGTAAAATAGCCACACTTAAAGGAGCAATAGCTAATTTCCATTCTTTAAGGATGTAGTAGGCACCAATTGACCCAAATAAAGCTGGTAAAATCTGTTGAAAAACAGGTTGGATAACTGGATTGTTTAATTTCGTTGAAAGTGGAACGATTAGAAGCATACCGATAAGTATAACAATTTCACTGGCTATAACTGACCCACCAATGGCTATGGTTGCGATAATATCCCCTTCTTCTGTTGAGGGTTTTACTTCAGCAACTTCCAAAGCAATAGCTGCACTAGGAAGTTTGATATTCGCTATATTACCCGTTAAATAAGACATATACATAGCATTCGTACCTAGCATAGGGGAAAAAGCTAATATCTCAACTATTGAAACAGGCAACATAACAGATGAAATACTAATAATCCCATTGATTAATTCTTTTGATGGTGGCATGATACCATATACCAGCCATAAAAATAATGGTGGTAAGAAAGTAAAAATTAATCCTGTAAGTAATGTGATTCTTCCTATTATATGTCCTCTGGATTCATAAATATCATAATTGTGACTTGTACGTTTTTTGATAAAAGACATCTAACTCACTCCTTATAATCCTAAATTTGAAAAAAGAATGGAACATAACATTGCACCAATCATACTGAAAGTGAGTGCAAATTCTCTCAACCAAGTTACTTTGAATTTTACTATCAGCAGGGCTAGAATTGTCATAATGACGCCACCGGATAGTAGCGTATAGAGTGGAAGGCCACCAGTAGTAACGGGGTCAGCAATAAAAATGCAAAATACACCTAAAAAGGCTGCATTTATCAAAACGGTTTTCCATTGAGGGTCTTTATCAACAGTCTTTGAATATTGCTTTTTAATACTTTTAAGAAATAAGATGATTAATCCAACAGCCCAAATAGAGCCAAAGCACATTACCCAGATTGATGAAGCGAAGACTTCTTTTGTATAACCAGGTCCTCCTAGTTGGTCAATCCCCATAGATTTAGAACCTATACCAGCTGCCATCAATTCATAAGGTGCAGAACCGATAACGGAAAGGCGCATCCAAGGTATAGGAACCCCTAATACTGGAACCATGGTCATTAAAGCAACAATGATCGCTATTGATGGTACAACGCTTGATATGGCTCCTGTTCGGAGTGCTTTAAACATTTTTTCTTTACTTAAACCTTGTTCTTTGCCTTTTTTAAAGGCTAACTTAATGAATAAATAGGATTGCAAAACAACGATTAATAAGATAATAGCACCACATATGTAAAAGATATTACTGTTTGCAATATTTAAGTAATCCCCCATTTATTATTCCCCCTTCTAAATGATTTCTAGCGATTTACAGAAACAAGTAATAGAAATTCTGAAAATCTACTATTTACAACTTTTAATATAAAAAATTTACATATTTATTTTAACATTATATGAATTTAGTGTAAACGCATATTAGAATATTATGGTGAAAAATGAAAATCATCACTAAATAATAAAATTAGTGATGATTAATTGGAAGTAAAATTAAGATATTCAATTATGCAATTGGCATGCTATTGGATTCTTCAAAGGCTAAATGCGAATTAATCAAGTTGAACATTCACATAATCAGTAGCAGCGTCATCAAAACCACTGATATCATGTAGATAACGTTGAGGGGTGACCAGTGATGACCACCCAAATTGAGTCATTACTTTCTTGATATCCGCTCCATTAGCGAGTGCCATACTGGCTGAGGTATGTCTGAACCAGTGTGGCGTTACCTTCTTTGAAAGTCCTACTTGTTCGCAAGCTTTTGATAACATTTTTCTAACACCCCATTGAGATAACCTTTCATCATAACGGTTATAGAAGAGGGGAGAGGTGTCTTCTATATCAAACTCATCGCTTTTACCACATTTTCTTCTATACATACTAATATAAAACCATAATTCTTTTCTAATTTTAATATTACGCCACTTGCTTCCTTTACCCTTAACTTTTATACCTATTCTATTTCTAGGATCTAAATAAAAATCGCACCAAGACAAAGAACATAGTTCAGATATACGTAATCCGGTATACAACAGAATGGCTCCAATGAGGAAGTTTCTATCACTAATAGTGGAGTCTTGGCTACTTTGCTTAAGGGATTTAAGAAGCAGAGTAGTATCTTGTTCTGTTAAAAATTTATGCTCATTTCTATTATCATATTTAGGCTTTTTTATTGCTTTGACTGGATTATATTGAAGATAACCAACATCTTTTGCGAAAGTGAATAAACCGCTTATAATATTCAAGCGTTGACTTACTGTAGCCAATGATAATGGTTTACCATCCTTTTTACGATAAGTCAATAATCGTTGTTTATACTCTGAAACATGAACAATAGTGACTTCATTCAAGTGATTTACATTATTTGTCTCTTTCACACTTTTTTTAAATTCACCAATTACCCTATAATATACTTTTCTAGAAGATTCAGCTCTTTCAAGTAAAAATAACTCAATAAGCATATCATCATTAGAAATAGAATTATTTAATATAATATCATTGTTATTTGAATTATTATATATAATATCACTATCATCATATTTATTAGTGGAAGATACCTTAAAACTACTGACTGAATTATTTAAACCATAAATACTGTTATCAGTATGAAGTGAATTATAATTACTATATATACCATTATTTGTATCATTATCTTGTTTTAGATTACTAATATTATTTAATTTATCATATAATTCAATATTATCCATAATTATATAATCTCCTTAGATGAAAATAACTTGGTACAAAAAACTTAAACTTTATTGTACCAACGTTCATACTTAATTATAGCATAATAGTGTATATATATCAATTAGTTATATAAAATTATAAAATTAATAACGCAAATAATATAATTGGAATAATATAATAAAAAT